>CAJUDC010000001.1 GCA_910584955.1 uncultured Paraprevotella sp.
ACGCGTAACAATTAAATCGGTTCGAGCAAACGGATTGGCTGCGAATTTGAGGAATCATAAAATCATTTCATCTTCCACCAGTCGATATTAAACAGCTTACGTCCCTTATACCCCTTAAAAACGAAATAAAGGTCGTGAACACCGTTGACCGTACCGCTCACAGACGCCGAAACAGTCTGCCATTTCTCCCATCCACCGGTATGAGGTATCCGTATCGTTGCAAGAAGTGGGCCACCGATACTATCGGCATACAATTCAACAATCCCTCCCAACAGAGCTGAGGCTGCGCATATTTCAATGCTCTTAGGGGAAGACGCCCCCAAATCAACAGCTTGAAGTTTAAGCCAATCACCGTCATGTATATCAGAAACATACACCCCGGTCTGATCATTTATTTCAGTAGAAATACCTTTAGAAAAAGCCATTGTCTCGCCCTCTACATGCAAATACGGATCAAGTGTGCCTATCGGCTTAACACCACTATCGGTAGGGTGAATTACCGGAAAACTTCCATCGGCATTGTACGTAAACTCTTCGACCGCTACACTACGACCGAAGCCGCCTCCTCCGGGCAGTTTACCCGTATGATAGAAAAAATAAGAATGCCCCTGGAAATCCGCCACGCCACAATGATTGGTGAATGATTGGGTATTTCCCTCCGGCATCAAAACACCTTGGTATCGCCACGGCCCGGCAATATCATCTGCTACCGACCATGCTATATGCTCCGGTACACCGCCTGCAGCATAAAGAAGCTGATATTTGCCATTCCGTTTCGACAGCCACGGCCCCTCGGTATAACAGTCTTTATATTTCTTTCCCTGCTCACGCAATTCGACCTGCGGTGCCCCGAATCCCTCCACGCTCTGTTCCACTCGCTTCACACTGCCCTCAAACGAAACCATGTCCTCATTCAGCTTTACCCAATAAATATTCGGATTGCCCCACATCAGATAAGCCTGTCCGTCATCATCTATCAAGACTGTCGGATCGATATTATCCCACTTCCCGTTGTCATAAAGCGGTTTCCCTAAAGCATCCTTAAAAGGACCTATGGGGTTGTCTGCAACAGCCACACCAATAGCCATCCCTCCTGAAAGTTTTGAATGAGCACATATATACCAATAAAAAGTACCTCCACGTTCCACACATTGAGCTGCCCAGGCACGATCGTCCGCCCACTCAAAGGTAGCGAGCGACAAGGGCACACCATGATCCGTCCAATTCACCATGTCGATACTGGAATAAAGCCTCCAGTCATACATCCAAAAGAAATCGGCTCCGGCCTCATCATGTCCGGTGTACACGTATATCCGGTCGTTATATACCAAAGGAGCCGGATCAGTGCTGTAACAGGTTTGCACAATAGGGTTCTGAGCCCAAACGCTACTACCTATTAATAAAGATAATAATGCTATTTTGAGATTCACGTTTTTCATTTCTTGGTATTCACTGATTGCTTTTTAAACAAATGAGGAACAAATTCATTCAAACAACGACGCCACGTGAGCCACTCATGGTGGGTGCCTGGCGATTCATAATACACCACATTTATACCGAGTTCTTTCAGACTGTCCACCATTCCACTTGTTCCGAAATACTCCTCGCTACCACATCCCATAAAGAAATAGCGCACTTGAGCATTGAACTTGGCTGCATTAGCAAAAATGCCATTGAAACAAGTCTTCACATCCACTCCGAACAGCGCTCCGCTAAAAGTACCTATATAAGCGAATTTGTCCAGGTTGGGCAACACGGTGTAAAAGGTCTGATGTCCACCCCATGACAATCCGGCCATGGCACGATGCTCACGGTCCGTCTTGCATCGGAATGTTTTCTCAATCATCGGCATAAGATCATTAAGCATCACTTTATAGAAAGACGCACCGTAGCGGTTACGTTCCTCGTTGACATCCTTACCCGGACGAGGCACAAATGGTGCCTGTACGTCACCGCTCTCCATCACGACAATCATAGGCTCACACGTCCCGGAGGCAATCTGATTGTCCATAATATTCTGCATCATACCCTGTTTGCTCCAGCCCGTCTCGTCCTCACCCATGCCATGTTGCAGATAGAGCACGGGATAACGCTTCTTCAAGTTTGTTTCATACTCAGCAGGCGTATAAACCATAGCACGCCTCCACTGTCCTGTCGACGCACTGAAATACTGCACCGATCGAACCTGTCCTTTCGCCACTCCGTGTTGCTGGCGGTAGTAGTCGCCTTCCGTACCTTCAGGCACTTCAATACCACCGGATTGACGGCAACACCCGAAAAAAGTATCTGTAGCAGGATCAACGACCGACACTCCATCTACAATCAGGGAATAGTAATGAAAACCCACAACTAACGGGTCTGTACAACCGCTCCAGACTCCCCGCGCGCTACGCTTCATATCATATCTCCTGCCACAAATATCAACTTGCACACGACGTGCCCCCGGAGCATGCAAGCGAAACCACACACGATGATTGCTGTCAAGGCGTGGAAATTCATTGCCCGCCACATTGTCCGTAGCCGCCACCGTATGCCTTTTGACATATTCCATCTCCTTTCCACCATAGTCTTTTGTATCGCAATGATAAGTAAAGTCATCCACGTCTACATAACCTCCAACCTTTTTTGTGGCATAGTTAAAGATCGCATAACGTGTCCCCATGAACAACCGACGATAGTCAAACTGCATCTTAAACGGCCTGCCGATCTTTTCCCAACGTTCCCCATCCGTACTGTAATAGAATGTGGCGGAATCTTTGTTCAAATTGAAATCCGCATCAATACGCAGACGGATTTTTTGCGAAGTAATGTTCACCACCCGTTCCTCTTCTTTCTCCGTCACTCCGGTAATGGCTTTCGTATTATCGTCAAGATCGACCACCGACGACGACATGGCTATCCACGTCTGCCTGTCGTCGCGTCCGATGGTGAGCAACCCTGAATGTCCGTTGAACGCGGCCATACCGGCACGATCTCCATCCTTCATATTTGCAATATCTATCGTCACACTTGCCGAACAGCGCGGTCCTTCCATACGTTGACTGATTGTATTGGGTGCGGCATAGAGATTATTCACCACACGACAGGTTTTCAGGCGCAAATAACCCGGGCGTTCCGTCAAAGACCACGCTCCATCCACTGGATTATGGTTCCACTGCCAATGCAGACCAAGCCTATCCGCATCAAACGAATCACTGAACACCAAAGAAGTTGCGCGGGAAACGGGAACAGCCGACGCCGGAGTAGCTGCCGGCATTATCAACGGCACTTTGCCGTCACTATCTCCCAACACGGGCCAACCGTCTTCCCATCGACAAGGCATTAACGTAAGTACTCGCCCTACGGCTCCGCGATCTTGAAAAATCACTCCATACCAGTTGCCATCCGTTCCATCGACGATGGTCCCCTGTCCCACATACGGGAATCCGGCAAAATTGTCTTCCAGAATTTTTCTTTTCTCATAGGGACCGGTAATATGATCGGAACGGTAGCACAACTGCCTGCGCTTGCCGCCACGCGGCCATGAAATCATCAACAGATAGTATTTCCCGTTGTGTTTAACCACCCGGCTCCCTTCAAGCAATCCATTGTCTTCTTCATCATTACGCACTACCGTCATATCCACACCTCCCGGCTGTAATCCGGTGAGTTCTTTGTTCAGTTCCTGCAAGCGTCCAGTACCGCTGAAGACATATACCCGACCGTCGTCGTCGAAGAACAAAGACGCGTCGTGAAAATGATTCAGCCTCGAATGCAATGTCCATTTTTCAGTCGGATCGGTCGTCTTATAAATATAAGTATCCCCTCCGGGATTGTCATTAGGAGCGAACAAGGCATAAAACATCCCCTCATGATATTTCAGAGAAGTCGCCCACTGTCCGCGTCCATACACCGTCCCCTCGTTCATGTCATATCTCGGCGAATCGGAAAGACGGTCGAACAGATAACTCACCGTCTCCCAATGAGCTAAATCGGCAGAACGCATAATCGGAGCACCCGGCATCAAGTGCATCGTCGTACTCACCATATAATAATAATTACCCACACGGATCACATCGGGATCGGGTACATCGGCCCATAACATAGGATTGGTCACTACGCCTGCCTGCAAGCATATACACCACCATATGAGCCATACTGACAAATAATGTTTTTTCATCGTATGAAATGAATGTTATAACGTGGTATCTTGTTATAAAACATCTTTCTTATCGAACAACAAAGGCATAAACTGAAAAACGAAGATATGCAAAATCTCTAAACACACCAAACAGAACAAGAATAATGTTTTTAAAACGCTATAAATAAATCATCAACAGTAAAGAAAACAGCTGGCTGTTTTCGGATGGTTACCGCTTACCTCACCGAGATGATAAGAAATTTGCCTCGTGATTGACACACATATTCACATTATACCTGTTCTGAGACTGCGAAGTTTCCATCTGACTCTACTACGTCTATACTACATAAAGACTGATGACATTTTTCGCATAATTATTATGGGCAGAATTTCCCCAACCACAATTATTACAGATTATCTTTCTATCATTCATACCCATCACCATTTTTTCTTGAAGATAATAGAATAAATGACATCCAATATTCCCCAAAATATGACACAACATAAATAGGCAAAATACAATAACCCGGTCTCAATGTCGTCAGACATAACCCGACTTGAATTGTATATATATTCTATTGACCAAAAAGATAGACCAACAACAAATATAATCTCTGAGAAGAAAAGAATTATACTGAATAAAAAAGATAAAATTTTACTTATACGATTTGAAGACGGAAAAAATCCATATTTGTGTTTTTGTGGAATTACCGAATGACAATTTCTATAAATAGGATAATTTAGTAATAACATAGCAATTATACTTGATATCACCACTCCAACCGGAATTGTTGATATATCAAAATCATGATGATAACGATTCCCATTGGGTGTAAGAGGTCCATAATGAGAGTATAAGAATATAACATCCCAAAAAACAGTTATAGAGCATATTAAAGCAAATACAAAAAAAACTTTCCGAAATTTCCAAAAAATCAGTTTACCTTTCTGCCCGGATTCAATAGTCTGCTTTCTATTAAGATTAGATGTAAGAGGAGGTATATCAGAAATGATAACAGTTTTACATTTTTCACATTTACGAATATCGGTTGGATTTTCCCAACCACAATTATTGCATTTTATCATTTATATATTATTCTGCGTGCAACAATATTATTCCAGTCTTCTTCAACGGCAACATCCTCAACAAGCCAAACCTCACCAAAACTTCCACGCCCGATTTAACGAATTAGTTTGAATCGGTTATTTATATTGTATCCTTGTGCAAATGTCATCGCTATTCAATTTGAAATTTTTTTGTCCCGGCACATTTTCCGTTGACCCAAATTTCTATTCGATAACTTCCTGGGGACCAGTACCCTTTTTCTTCTCCTCCCCATCCAGTCAATTCAACTGTTTTAGGCTTATACTTGTTTAGGGAATAGCCGCTATCCGAATATGAATATCTGTCAGATTGCCTGCTTTTTGAAAGTCCATATGGAGTATAAAATTTTATATTAATAGAAAGATTGGTTAAATCTGAATTGCTAATCAGTGTTGCTTTTGGATTGATATATGTAGTATTTCTACTATATATAGTGGAACCATAATCCTCACCTGAATTTCTCACCTGAATGTCAGAAGCTATAACAGGAGAATTTTTCATTAAAACATCCAAGATTCCATAAAATTCTTCCTCCCGTGCAGAAGCTGCAAAGTACAGTCTTGAACAGTCTGATGATACAGAATCATATTCTTCTTTCCAATAATTATAAGTCGCAATGAAAGAATAAATTATTATTATTACAATTCCAGCAACACCTGCAACCCATCCAAAAATCGTTTGTTCTTTTGAAATATTAGAGCCGTTATCATTGTTTTGCAATGATTCTACAATACTTTTATGATTTGCCCTTTCATTCTCAAGAATTTTTTTCAGGGAGTTAATCTCGTAATCATATGTCTCTCTAGAGACATATTTGTCAGAATTCGCTCTATTATCCTCATTGTCTATGAGTTTCATAATATCCTCGGCAGTCGGCCTCTCCCACGGGTCTTTTGCCAGGCATTTTGCCATAAGGGAACTTAATGCCTTACTATATTTAGACGGCAATTCCGGTAATTCCGCACCATGAACCTCCATTATGCCACCTTGACCACAGAAAGGCATCTCACCCGTTGCTATTTCATATATAGTGGCCCCTAAAGCCCAAACATCCGTAGCTTTAACAGCATTCGGTTTAGCCGAAAACATTTCGGGAGCCATATAGCCGATAGTTCCGGCTTGATTAGATGAATCGTTTTGTCGGGCTGACGCTTTACGAAGCGTTGATCGCATTTTGGTACTAAGCCCGAAATCGGAGATCACATAATTCCCTTGCTCATCTTTCAATATATTGTCAGGTTTAATATCTCTATGTATAATATCATTACCATGAAGATATGCTAAACCATTTGCTACTTCTTTGATAAAAGACCAGATTTCATATTCACCCATTTTCCCGACCTTATCACCAACGGATGATGGACAATAAGGCATAACAAGATATGGGTTGTTTCCTACATTGTCGAAATAATCGGCACGAAGTAGGTTGGGATGATGCAAATAATAAATACTCTTAAACTCATTCTTAAACTCATCGATACCGCGTGTATCAAGAGCTATGTAGATTTTTATGGCTACGTTCAAACCAAGTTTTTGGTCAGTAGCCAACCAAACCTCACCAAAACTTCCTCGCCCGATTGAACGGACGAGGAGATAACGGTTGTTTATAATATCGTTCGGTTGCATAAAAATAGAAAGTTAGTAACCTTGACTATAAGTAAACGAATTATTATCATTTCGAGCTAATACATTCCCGGATGAATCCTTTATAACCAAATCAAAGGAGAGAGTTCCACTCCATCCTGGGCCCATATTTAAAGAGCCATATAGCATATTAAACACATAGTCCTCAAAAACAGCTTCATCGTAAGTAACATTTCCTGTACCAGACACTTGAACTTGTCCCCCATACTGAGTCTTTAGCGGAGTTGTATTATCTCCATAATAAAAAAAGCAGTATAAGTTTAACTTTGAGCCGTTATATCCAACAACATTTATTTTAGCATGAATCTTCATACCCTTTAGGAGACTAAAAAATACATTATGATCTACCCATATACGGTCAATCGATACTCTACGAGGTTGTCCAGCTTGTGTAATATCTATGCGAACCTCCTTATTACCTGCTTTAATTTTCATGTAATCACTTCGTGAGGATGAAGAAGTATTAGCATCACATACAATCTTGAAGGATGTAGATGTTTTATCAGTTATTGAACACCACGAAGGCACCCCCCATGTTGTCCAAGAGTCTGCATCGGTGGATACATAGAATGTTTCTGAGGAACGAGACGCACCGAATGATGCGCTCACAGATGTTTTACTGTCAACGGTAAGATAACTTGATTCACCGGCTCTTTTGTTGAGATATACAGATGCGGTATATTGTTTTGATCCACCCCAATAAACTTCAAACTTATATGTACCTGACGTATAGGATGAGGTCTCTTCGTTACCCCATCCACCGATCCAAACAGTTTTGGAATCACCAGTTTCAAATGTAATATTTTGAGAATAGGTATATCCAGAAGGAGAAAATGAGCCGGTCATCATTTCTCCGTTTGGTTTAATTACCTTTACATATATTGTCTTTGATTCAGAAGAGGATGGTCCATTGTAGCTAAGTCGACAGCTAAGATATCGTATATCTGAAGCATAAAGGGCCGAGCCATACGAATTTATAATTGTATTGTCTTTTCCTCTGTTTCCAAAAGAGGCACCTGTAATAGAAAGTTGAGCAACGCGTCCCGCAGATTGAGAGACATTAACCCTAACCGATTTATTTCCCGCATTGATTTGAAACCAATCGCTTCGTGCCGATGAATTATTATTGTTTGAGCATGAAATCGTAATGGATGAAGACGAAGTATTAGAAACTGTTATCCAAGATGGTAATGCCGAAGCATTTGGCGTCCCTTGGTTTGTGGATATTGTCAGTGTTTTTGAACCGCCTGATGAGCTAAACGAAATATCCGTTGACGTAGAACTTCCATTAACGGTAAGACGAGGTAATAATTCATTGATTTTACGATCACATTTTCGCACGCCCTCATCTATAGCATTATCATGCTCGGCAGCTACATATCCCACATCGTATTTTGCCGATTGGAATTTCTTTTTGGCTGTTTGATATTGTGCGATTGTTGATGCACTTTGATATAAAGACTGAGCTTCATTCAAAGTTTTATTTATACCGCATAATCCTATAACAGTGCAGATGAAGCATAACAATATAGTCGTGAATATTCGTTTCATCATTATCCTCCAATATTAGAATTATAGAACACAATATCATTATTACTTAAAGTTATCTGGCTTTGCCCTGAAGGATTGCCATTTAATGCGATAATAACACTCTGATTCTCTCCTGGTATAATCGAAATAGTTGCCTGGCCTCTGAGAACATTTGAACCATTTGAATTTTTCAATTCATAACGAATGGTGACACCGTTAAGGGAAGATGAATTCAAACCATTATAATTTATCACCAAGTTATTTTCGTTAATGGTAGCATTAGTTACGGCCATGTATGCGCCACTGCATCCGCTACTTTGCACAATTCTTGATAAAGCACTGTCGATAGATGGACTGTTTTTAATGTTAGATGCTATATGATAGTACATTATTGCAGTTGAAATATCTTCCGCAATATTCAATTGTCCTTCCGCAGAACGTATCCATGCGATTTGTGCCTCATCAAGTTTGTTTGACAAGGAGGATTCTAATGCCTTGATGGAATTCTCTTGCTTAGATGATATGAAATGATATTCGTTTTGATAGCGATTTAGTGAATCTATCAACTCTTTTGCAGAAACGAGTGAATTATAGTTTTGAGCACTCCCGACATTTATATTATTCTCACACATTGATTTCAGATTGGAATATCTCTGTTCTATCAAAAGTTGCTGAGAGTCATTCTTAGATTTTCCTCCGAGAATGAATACACATAATGATGTGATAGCTACTGCGCATATCGCAATAATCGCAATCCATTTTTTTGATGATTTTGGTTCTCCTTGAATTTCTGGAGAATTGGTTTCACCCGATTTCCATTTACTCCATGATAAATCTTTACCTTTCAAAACCTGTTGAGTATAATCGACCAAGTCTTCTGCTGTCGGTCTATCCCAAGTGTCTTTTGACAAACATGCCTGCATTATTTCATTGAGATTACGCGACCATTTGTCATCAAGCTCAGGAAGGGCACCACCAGCATTAAGCATGCCTCCACCTTGTCCCATAAATGGTAAATCGTTAGTCGCAATCTCGTATATAGACACCCCAAGCGACCATATATCACTCGCTTTTACTGCCATAGGGTCTTTAAGGAATCTCTCAGGACCCATATACGCAATAGCACCTGATTCAATAGAACGTTTTGACTGTTTGCGCATAGTGGTACGCATCTTCTTACTGATACCAAAATCAGTAATCAAATAATTCCCTTGTTCATCTATTAGAATATTCTCAGGCTTTATATCCTGATGAACAATAGGCGGTTCCTGCGCATGCAGATATTTGAGGCCATTTGCAACATCATGGATAAACTTCCAAATATCCGCTTCAGAAGCGTACCCACCGATGCTCCCGGCAGAACCACGAGAACAATATTTCATGATTAGGTAAGGACGATGATCCCACACACTATAATACTGTGCAGTGAGAAGATTCTCATGGCTTAAGCCATATGCTACTTTGTATTCTTCTTTAAATTCATCCTGTCCTTTTAGGTCGAGCGATATATATAGTTTTATAGCGACATCTATGCCAAGCTCACTGTCTTCAGCAAGCCAAACTTCTCCGAAGCTACCACTCCCTTTGTATTCCTTTAAGATATATCGACTGGCAATCGTTGTGCCTTGTTTTAGTTCTGGTCCGTACATGTGAGATGTTTAATTAAGAGTGATCAAAACTCTATTAATTCATCTGGGGAGTCAGTCATACCGTTCCCCCTCTTGATTCTCCTTCAGTAGGTGTAAGCTCATTTCGATTTTGGCCTCTATTACTATTACTCGGAGCTAAATATCTGTTTAACTCAAAAATACCGTGTTCCCATTTATCTGGCAGGAATTTCTTAAAATCACAGATTTCATCAAGTAATGTATTATACTTCCTGTTTCCCGTAGATGTAAGTTTCCCATTATAGAAGACAAGCTCATTTAGATATTCAGCCCTACTTTCCACTTTGGCAACCTCTCCATCACATTTCTTCCGGTCCTCTTCATTATCACCAGCAGTGCTAATCATATCTCTAACAGATGCCACAACTAATTTTAATGCATCTTGAGGGCATTTGTCTAATCTTGTAAACAAAGATGCTTTCCATGAAATAACTCCCGAAGAACCGACAGAAACCTCCGAAACAAGTACATCCCTATCAGACTTGTTTTTGCTATTCGTGGATTTACTCCCCGGTTTTGTTGTATCAGTCCTAGTTTCTTCTATTTTAGGTTCGACACAATCTTTTCCTATAACGACACCGTTTCGTTTTGTCGAATCGTCCTCTGCTATAATTTTATCTTGAATGTTTTGTTCTCCTTTTTGGACTCCAAGATAGAAGAAGCCCACACACAGAACGGCGACTAAAACCAACACTCCTCCTGCACCAAGGGCTCTCCTTATCTTCAAAGATTTTACACCTTTTGCGTTTGTGTTGTCGGTTGGATTCTCCAGTGGGACCAATTCACTTTTGGAGGCTTTTCCGGCACCGGATTCAATCTGGCATAATAATACCGTAACATTATCATACCAATCAGCTTTTTCTGCGGCATCTAATAAGGCATCACGGCACTCTGTCATTGAAGACGTATGAGCAGCAATGATATCCTCAATATTCTCGCCGGGATAGTATTCGCCATTGTGGTCTTTAGTCTTACGGTCACGCAAAACGCCACTTAAACCGTCACTGCACAAAAGTATTATATCTTCGTTATAGATATCAAACTGTCTTGTCTCAGGCTTGGCTGCATTGTTAGGGTCTCCTAAACTACGAGTCACTATATTCCCTTGCGGATGTTCAAAAGTATCCTCATATTTGAGTGCTCCCTGATTCACCAATTCCTGTACATAGGAATGATCTCTCGAAAGAGGTTCCAGTCCATTAAGTGGATTATAACGGTATGCCCTGCTATCACCACACCAACTTAACGTCATCTTATCACCAACTATCCACGCAAGGATAATTGTTGATCCCATTCCCTCATGCGCAGGATTCTCTTTCGCATCCGTTTTGATCCGTCTATCGGCTTCCTTAATAACAAATTCAAGATACTTTCTACGTTCAACGGGGGATTCGGCCAACTTAGGAGTTATCTTGCCGGGAGCAAAATAGTCTTTTACCGTTTCAATGGCAAGCTCGGAAGCCACTTCTCCAGCGTTCATACCTCCCATACCATCTGCGACCACCATTAAGCAACCGCAATCGGACATAGCTATATTCTCATCTGTCTGAAAACGACCAAGTATATCGTCATTCAAGTCGTCATCAACATAGAAATTATCCTCATTGCCATCCAAAGGGGCATCAGGATTATACTTACCCGCAGCCGCAGAGAATGCCGTCAAGCGGAATATTATTTTTTTCTTTGCCATTACTTTCTTTTCTTGTTTTTCTTTTTCTTTGATGAAACTGAAGTTAAGGGCGTTAGCTCATTATCTGCATTGTGCGGAATAATTAGTCTATCCTCAATGAGAGGGACTACTAAATTCCACCGGTTATCTCCCATTCCTTTAAGAAGCACACCACTTAAATAGAAAGTAATTTGCCCTATTTCGGTTTGTTCGGGGACAATGAATATACCACCCCATACGTTATTTGTAATGTTGGGAGCCTCAACTTCATATGATACTGAATCCGACATAAATTCTACCGTACGCTTGAAAATGGTCAATTCAGGCTTTTTCCTCCCTGAATATTCATTTACCGTTGAATCATTGGCTACCCATACAAACCAACCTTCTACAGGATGCTTATAAGTCTTGATTCCAAATCCTGATATTAAGGTGTCTGTTGATGAAATGAGTGAAAGACGGTTATCAACCATACGAAGACTATCCACTGATAAATTGAAAGGGCTTAACGTGGAATCTCTCAACTCTATAGATACGGAACGAGATAATATCGGTCTGTGAGTACCTCTATACCTTTCAAAATTAGCATCTTGCATCCAGGGCGTTAACAAATTGGAATTAACAATGTACCCATCTTTGAGTCGTATCGCTAATGAGGCATCCATCCCAAATTCTTCATTACCATAACGTCCAAAACGTTGGTTCGTGGTTGTATCTTCTAATTGGTAGGTTTGCTTTACAACAAACAAGCCATCTCTGATTGCCTGCTCAACGAATTGCTGATTAGGGGATTTTAAGTTAAACCCTGAGAACTGTGCGTACACAATCACAGTTAACAGTAAAAAAGTCAATATGCTAAAGATTCGTTTCATATTCTCAATCGATTACAGAAATTGGAACAATGAAACCTGTATTTCTGCCTGCTCCGGCCGAAACTATGCCTATTACCACCAATTTTCCGTCTGAGTCCGTATAAAATACGGGACCTCCCGAATTGCCTTGCTCGTAGTTGGTATCAGTAGTTAAGATAACTCCATTTTGCAGACCTGGGACTGAAACAATACCACTGCCGTAAATTGGGTTAATGTCAGATGAAGAATTTGCACCTAACCCCAATGGGAATCCCAATACTGTTAGTTTTGTTCCTCTTTCAAGTTGGCGACTTTTGTTAGAATCGAAAGATAATCCAGAACCATTAACAGGCATATAAGCATAGTCTGTGTTATCCAATCTCGCTAAAGAAAAGGATTTACCATCATCGGTGTTACCTGTTTGGTCATGGGAACGGTCGATTCTAAATTGCTCGTTGGTAAATTCGAGAGTTCTTCCTGAGGAAGATACTGCAATAAAATGACATACAACTTTCCCTCCATTGTTGGCAATAAAATTAAGTTGAGCTAAATGTTCTTTTAACCCACTTCCATCCATCCAGAAGTACCAGCCTTCTGCAACGTGTCGGGCTGTAACAAACATCCCATTATCAAGTAGGAAGCCCGTCCCGCACCATCCTAGAATTTCATCTTCTCTAGGACCACAATTTACCGTTCTTGAAGAACCATCTGGAAATTGGATATCAAACTTCACGGCTTCTATATAGAATATATGACCCAAGCAAGCCTCAATCGCTGCATTATTGATATTGTCAACAACTACTGGAGTAGGAGGGGTTATAGGTCTTGGAGGATGGTTAATCCGTTCCTTCAGACGATTCATCTCCTGGTCTCTTCTTTCTGCATCTGCCATTAATCCGGCATTTTGCTCATTTAAATTGTTTATTACGGAATCTTGCGCTGCTATTTGCCTGTCGGTATTTGCCTTATATTCTGCTATGTACTTTTTTTGCTCCTGAATCTTCAAATGTTGATCATATAGTCCGTATCCACCTCCTGCCAAAGCCAACAAAAATACACAAGCTAATGCTGTTATAGCCTGTTTATATGGTCTGAGAGCCTGTTGTCTGAACAGACTCATACGTTGGGTCAAACCGATGCTCTTTACAAGTCCTTTTTCTCCTTCGGGAACAATAAATCCCATTTTGGGACCATTTGTTGAGAGTTGTATCTCATCTCCGTTTTGAAGATACCATTCTTTGTCAACTTTATGACCATTGAGGTATGTCGAATTTGTCTTTGAGAGCTGTATCAATTTCCAATTGTCACCATCTTTTGCAATGGCAGCATGACGACGACTAACAGTGCCAAAACTTTCATCAAACCGTACTTGACACTTGGGATCGCGACCCAATTCAATTTGGTCAACTATGATTTTTTGATTTTCTCCAGCCTTATGGTATTTAGAAGATACTTTATGTTCAAGGACATAATATTTACGTCCGCTACCACCCATAAGCGATTTCATCCCGGCTCCGATGGAGCCCGAAAGAGAGCGACTATATTTTTGCGTTGATTGAGCCATGAATATTATTTGTAAAAACGGTTAATTAGATTCTCTATCATATATGCGTTCATTTTAGAAAACAGGCTGTCTTGCCGTTTTTGTACATAATGGATTCCAAACATTAGGAATATACTAAGGACAAGGGCAACCAATGTTGTGTCAAAAGCCACAGCCAACATACTTGTAACTTTGTTTATACCCTCCGGGGTATTAGCTTCATTTGCATAGCCGAGAGAGGCCGCAATACCTAATACGGTGCCAATAAATCCTACGGATGGAATTGCCCACGCCGTATATCTTATGAATGATTGCTCACTTTCCATATCCGAATTATATATTTTAATTTGTGAATCAATCACTCCCAATACCTCAGATGACGATTTGCTTAAACGGTATTTGGTACAAGCTTTCTTTATAAGATCTGTCAATAGAAATTTCTGACTCTTTTCCAATTGTTGCATATTAAGTTTCAACTGATTTACATCATCGGCGCTGAGAACCCAATTTTCCTGTTCCGGTAATAGGTGTGCAGAAAACGCATCTTCCTCATGCGTAAGCTCATTATTAGAAGCAAACAATTCCAACATACCAAAAATGAAAAGTAAATAAGTCACCCCTTGAATAATTCCTTCCGGCATAGTTCCTCCAAGCATCACAAGAATCCTATTTGGATTTTCAGATGATGTCGCAAAAACTAATATTACCATCAGAATGACAGTAAGGATCAGGCTTAATATTATTCGGTATATACGCTTTCCAATCATTGTAGTGTGATATTATTATTGGTTACACAGAGTATTCCGACATTAACATTCTGTCCTTTTTGTGTTAGCGTTATCTGCCGGAAAGGAATTTTAACTTGGTTGGATTTGCCGGGGAAGATTACGGCATATCCATCAACATGAGCCGGTTGTCCGTTCCATGTACTATCCCCATATATATTAACGTATATTTGATACTGACCGGGAACGATTTGGGATTGGTAGAACAACTCGTACCTATCATCGTCACTGGAACTTCGAGATCTAATATCTTCGTTAAGATTACCGAAAGGAGTATTTTTATGGTTGAAATAGCAAACTTTTCCGGTTGACAGATTCTTAACATATAGATCGACATCTACATTCTCCGACCAAATACAAACAACGCCTAATTCTGCATTCATACCAAAGACTTTCCCGTCAGAAATACCTTGACCATTTTGAGCAGATTGTTGAATCTGCCTTTCAAGTTGTGCAATTCGTTGACGGAGTTGCTCGTTCTCCTGTTCAAGTTCTTGAGTACGTTGGCTATTTTCTTGCAATTCCTCAACTTCGGCCCTTAATCTTTCATTTTCTGACTGAGCTGCAGCCAATTGCCCCTGCAAGTTCTCTACTTGTTCTGACAAATGATCTATCGTCTCTTGTAATGCTTCAATCTGATGTTGTATTTGTTCATAAACTTCTTGCGAAACTGAATTTTGGATTTGCTCCATTATATTACTGAGTTCTTCAACCTGAACATTTAATTGTTCGATCTCTTCAAGGGCGTTTTGCTGTTCGGCTGTCATTTTAGGTACAATGATAAACAAGATAATCACAGCAGCAAGCGCCCCCGATAATAAATCGAGGAACGACGTGCCAAATATGTTTATCTCCTTCCGTGTCATATGTCAGATTCCTTCAACTCTCATTTTGACATCGCCAATGGAAATTATATCTCCGGGGACAATTGCAATACCTCCCGACGGAACTTCAATGGAATTGACATAGGTGCCATTAAGCGACTCTTTCCATTTCATCGGACTGTGACCGCCATTTTTACAACTGGCAGTGCATCTTTTACAAGGCAAGATATGAGCGGAATGCAATCCAATTTGACAGATAACACGAAATTGTCCATCTCTTAATATCCAATTATTGGTCTTGGAATCTTTTTCAATAGTACAATGCTGCCGAGAGATATAACAACTCTCGTCCTCTTTGATTCCTATATGATTCCAGACATCATTACTGCCCCTGCCAATGTATACTAAAGAACTATCATCAGTGAATAAAGAATTTAATATATAAGTACGCCCCAGTTCTTCTCCTTGCATAACTCGCAAAAGTATTCCGTTTTTAGTATCTTTTTTGAATGGTGTAATATTGTGCTGTGCAATATCGGGCTTGATTCCATTACGTTGCGGTACAAGTCTAATTACATCATCAATCGTTTGTAATCTTTGTTTAAAATCAGGGACTAAACACCCTTCTATCAAAGGAAGCCAATCATTTCCTCCTGACACACTCTGAAGATAGGCGCGATCCCATACCCCATTTTTCCCGTTATAAACATATTTCGACACATCTGCTTCGACATTCAATTCACCAAAAGGCAAGCTACCAGTCAAAAGCTGATACATCATTACGCCAAAAGAGAATATATCTGTTGTTGGCAAGACCGTTGCATTTCCTCTCTTAGGATTCACCTGTTCGGGAGGCATATATGCAATAGTTCCAAATCGCTGCTGAGGGACTCCCGACCATCCTCTTTGTGTTAAACGATTATTCTGGTCCCCTGATATTCCAAAATCGGTCAAAACCGCATGATTATTGTTACGCAACAAAACGTTTTCAGGTTTTAAGTCGCGATGAACTTTCCCATTTAGATGAAGAGCTTTCAATCCCAACAGTATATGGCTTGCCAATAATGCCAAATCCAAATGAGTTTTTTTAAGAGCACTATGTAAATCTCCGCCTTGACAATATTCCATTACAATATAGGCATTTCCTTTCACAATTCCCTTCTGTAATGAATGGACAAGATAATCGCTCTTAATTAGTCCTGTCTCATATTCCCTCTCAAATCTTTTCAAGAGATTTGGACGTTCTGACGCCATAATCTCCCATAGCTTCAATAATTTAAGAGCATATACCTTTCCGTCCGAGTCTTTAACCCGGAATACCTGCCCAAATGTCCCTTCACCGAGAAAGGAATCTACTTTCCATCGATCATCTATATAGTCACCCAGTGAAAATTGACATCTTTCAGCAATTCCAACTTGAGAGAAAGACATGGCTTTATCCTTTTTTGAACTCAAACATACGATTTCCCAACACTATCACGTCACCGTCTTCAAGCTTAAGACGGCGATCCACCCTTATAAGAGTCGTTTGCAGATCACTCCTATTTTCAATAAACCATTCTCCGTTTTCGTGTGTCATCACAGCCTGCTCACGAGAAGTGATTGAATTATTGTTAGAATCCGTATTAGAACGATTAAGCATTATGGACTCTCCAGAATAGCTCACAGGTTCATATGCAACTTTTTCATTCTGCCATGGGATTATACGAAGAGTACAGAAAGATTCTCCAGAAGAAGGAGTAGCCCACGGATTTATTGTACCTCCTGCTGGACGTCCCATTCGATTTTGGCGACTCCTCCGATTATTATTGTCGTCCATTCTTGCCTGATTATTTCTACTCGCATTAAGTTGAGCGTGACAAACAGGGCATTCCTCAGCGGAGGAACTTACAGGATAACCACATTGTGAACAGGCGTTTGAATTACTCTCAGGTAGATTTCCTCCAACAGATGATGGCTCACGCAAAGTCGCATTGAGCGCCTCAACGCCATCAGAGGACGGTGGAGCAGACTGTTGGCACCCGGAGTCAATCATAGATCCTTGAAGTGGGGCATTACATTTGACACAACGAGTAACATTCGCCTCATTGGGCCAACCACAATTTTTGCATCTCATGGAATACTGTATTAGTTTGTTACGTCATCTTAATATAGTGTCTCTTATTTAGAGATTTGGATGCCAGTTATCATGTTAATTTTATGTGAGTTCTCATACTTTGCAGATGTTCTTTGCTAAACAATGTAGCATACTAAAGACATTTCCAAATAATTTTGAAAATTTTTCTTGCTGAAAATAGTCTGTAATTCAAGAATTATTTATAGTTTTGCAATCAAATAAGTATCTCTAAATAAAAGATTTGGACGATTACAAAACAAAAGATGCCTCAGTTCCATTTGGTTCTGAGGCGTTAATGTTTTCAGAGGTGGAATAGGAAAAGACAATAGACTAATCAAGACTTTTGAGGATTATCGAATTAGCTTTGTCAACTACTGAGGTGTCGAGGCTGGCGAGATAGATTTGGGTTGTGGTCTCGGAGCTGTGTCCCATACCTTCGCTGATAACGCTGAGGGGAATGCCTTTCGCTTTGGCCGCAGAAGCCCAGCTATGGCGCGCCACATAAAGGGTCAACGGGATTTGGACTCCGACCATTTGAGCTATCTTTTTTAGATTGTAATTGATGTTGTATCCTACGTTGCGATAGGTGTATCGCTCGTTTGTACCGGAATTTCTGATAATGGGCAAAAGATAGCCTGTTGATACTTCGGGGTATTTATCAAGAATCATCTGCATCTCCTGCGTCCAACCAATGATGAGCTGCTGCCCGGTTTTGCGACGACGATAAGTCACACTATCGTTACGGAGGTCTGACTTTTTAAGAAAAGCCATGTCAATAAAGCTCATGCCACGAAGATAGAAGCTCATCAAAAACATATCACGTGCATAATCCAATGCCGGAGTCAGCGACAAGTCAAGTGTCTTGATTTTTTTGATCATTGCCAGCGGCAACGCACGTTTCACAGTCTTTTCAACGCCGGTATAGACATGACGGAACGGATTGCGGTCCTCTATGATGTCATACTCAACCGCACGTTTATAGACAGCCCTAAGAATACGAGTATAGAAAGAGATAGTGTTGGGCGCAACACCTCGTTTCTGATGCCATGCCTCGTATGCCTCCATAATTTCCGATGTAAGACAGTCAAGCATAATGTCTTCATTTTTGCTGAAACTGTTGAGGGTCGCGTAGTATGTCTCCGAGGTTCTTATTTTACCATTCTGTTTCAGTTTTATGATTACACTCTCCATGAAGTTGAACAGAGAATATTCGCGTGAATAACGATTAAACTCATCAATCACATCGTCAGCTGTGTATGACAGACCTTCCGCATCAAAATTGCGACCAATCTTTGTCAGGCGTTCCACATCCCAGCGGATACGTTCACGGATGGATAGAATAAACGACTTGCGTTCGCTCTTTTGAGTCGTCGTAACCATTGAGCGATTCTCATCCCATTCATGCGGGAATACTTTATAGGCGGAGAGAAGCTGCCGCACCTTTCTCTCATGGATAAGCTGATAGTAGATTGTGCCCTCATTATCGGCAACAGTGGAAGGGCGGTATTTCACTTTTATCGAAACCATTAGATTTTGAATTTTTCCTATAAGATACAGCTAGAAAACTTGCTTGATTTCATCAAATCTAAGAAACGGTTTCTTAATGGCATGAAAATCCTTGTGCGTCGCTATTTCTTTACACAGATTCTTTTTCATCAGTTGTTCTTCCTCCATAGCCGTGAGTATGACTTTTTGAACAGCCTGTAACAACGTACGCCGCCTTTTCCTACCGACACCTTTCTCAGATAGTCCACATTCCTGTTGACCTTCTCCAATGTCAGCAAATCCACATGGAGAAAATCAAAATACCTCTTAACATTTAGGTGCTCTCATGAGAAATATGATAATGCGTCGGTTAGCCGTACCGAAACCGACACGGATAGAACGTAAACCAATCTAACCGACAAGACAACTCCCCTCTTCTCATCCCAAAAGAGGAGAGAACCGGCAAAAAAGGGTGCGCATGACGTTCCGATGTGGTCTAGGGAACGAAACAACGGGGTGTACATCCCGTTGCTATCCGATGCGCACGCCGTTGCAATGCCTGTCCGTTCGGCTTCACCGGTTTCCTTTTCCCCGTCCAAACCCTCCGTCGGACCGCTCCGGCCTCTCCCTCCCGGAGTTTGCAAGAAACATCCTTCACGCCTTCACCGAACACTCAATATATTATATTTCAACCGGATACGTGTGAGTTCCTCTTCCACACCCTTTCACAACTCTTTCACCTCCCTTTCACACACTCTCACCCGAAACAAACGGTACAACGGATAGATTTGCATTCGAAATGCGGTAGGACAAACAGGTAGTTTCCAAGCCTTGCAACTAAACATTCGGTCCGTACTTCCTTTTTCGGAAGTACGGACCGAATGCACAAATTCCTCCCCGCTTTCTGTCCGTACAAGCCGGGAGCGTCCGCCGATCGGGCTAAATCGTCTTTTCGATATTCCAGACAAAAGCCCGCAAACCGAGCATCTCGGTTTCTTTATCCATCATGTGAAGCGTTTCCAGCAACGGATCCACCTTGGCGTCATCCACCACCGTGATGACGGCAGAGCACATGGAAGGCCAGGCGTGGGAACCGTAATGAGGTTCGCCGGTACGGGAACCGCGCCCCTGTACTTGCTCCAGATAACTGAATCCCCGGCAATTGTGCCGGTCGAGCGTTTCGATGATACGTTCGTAGAAAGCCTGATCAAAAGTGATTAATATAGACTTCATTCTTTTTTACTATTACATTCCTAATTCAACATACACTACTCGCCGGAAGAGGAATCTGCGGGCCGTCTTCCCCCCTTCACACGTGTCATTTTCTCCTTATGCGCCTGATAATACGCATTCAATTCGCGCTGCTTATGCAGTCTCCGACGTTTGAAACGGATACCGTTCCCGGCAAACATGCAATAAGCCGTCGGAACCAGAATCAACGTCAGCAAGGTGGACACGGTCAGACCGCCGATCACGGACACACCCAGCGGGCGCCACATCTCGGCTCCCACGCCCTGGCCTACCGCCATCGGCACCATACCCAGAATCGTCGTCAGCGTGGTCATGAGCACGGGGCGCAGACGGCTCCGGCCGGCAGTGGTCACGGAACGGATAATACCCATGCCCCGCTCGCGACAGAGCAGAATGTAATCGATCAGCACGATTCCGTTTTTCACCACGATACCGATCAGCATGATACCTCCAAGCATCGACATGATATTCAGATTGGTGCCCGTAAAATAAAGCGCCAACAAGATACCGCTGAAAGCGAACGGTATGGAGAACATGATGATAAAAGGATAAGTCAATGATTCGAACTGAGCGGCCATAACGATAAATACAAGGATAACGATCAGGACACCCAGTTGCCCCAGATCGCGGTTGGAATCCTGTTGATCTTCGTACGAACCGGCCACCTTCACGCTCAGTCCCTGCGGCAGATCCATCTTCTCGACAATGGCATTTCCGGCCGCCACACCTTCGCTCAGCGCGATACCGGACAACACGGCATTGACGGTAACAATGCGCTCACGGTCCTTACGCTCGATGGTAGGCGGTGCGAAACGCTCCACTACGCGCCCCACATCCTTCACCCGCACGCCCTTGCCGACCGCATTATAAATCATGATGTTTTCCAGCGCCTCGATACTGGTCCGCTTATCGGGTTCGTAACGAACTTTGATGTCATACTCATCGCCGTCCTCCCGATAATAGGATGCCGTAGAACCGTTCACCCTGTTACGCAGATAAGTGGCTGCCGTAACCAGATTCAGTCCGTTCAGAGCCAGTTTTTCGCGGTCGAAATCCACCTGATACTCGGGCTGGTAATCGCTCCGGCTGATATTCACCTGCGCCACACCGGGAACCTTCTCCAATTCCTGTTTCATGTAGGCCGCCACCTTGTCCGTAGCATCGAAGTCGTAACCGTATATCTCGAACGAAGCCATAGCCTGTCCGCCCATGTTGCTGTTGCCTCCGCCCATCATGACATTGGTCTTCACAAACTCGGGATAATTTTTCAAGTCGGCACGTATTTCGTCGCAAATCTCCGCCAGTCCTTTGGAACGTTCGTTGGAAGGCACCAAGGCGATATTAAAAGAAATGATGTGCGAGCCGTTGTCCTGCAACGAACCGTATGTGTCGTCGTCGCCGGCTTGTCCCACACGGAAATTGACGGCATTGGCCTCCCGCCCGTAGCGTTTCTGCCATTTGTCGGAAAGTTCCAGTGCCAAGGCCTGGGCACGTTCCACACGCGTGCCTACCGGCAACTCCAGATTGATACCGATGCGGGCATTATCACTGGCAGGGAAAAACTCTGATTGGATGCCCCGAACACAGACCAGACTAAGGATGAAGAGAACCAAACATCCGGCCACAACCGCCCAGCGGTGACGAACTCCCCAGTCCAAACGGCGGGCATACCAATCGTCAAGACGGTCGAGCGCCTTCTGTACCGGTGTGTACAACGCCAAAAACAGCTTGCTCTGCTTCTTCTGCAAACGCAGCAATTGCGAACAAAGCATAGGCGTAAAACTCAGCGCCGATATGGTGGAAATGGTCATGATGACGCACATCATCCATCCCAGCTGCTTGAACAGCACACCGGACATACCGGTCACCATCGTCAGCGGGAAGAACACGGCGATCATCGTAAGTGTGGAAGCCACCACGGAAATGGCCACCTCATTGGTACCGTGCATAGCCGCCTGCTTCGGATCGGATCCGCGCTCAATGTGTGTGGTGACATTCTCCAGCACCACAATGGCGTCGTCCACCACATTACCGATGGCGATGCTCAGACACGACAAAGAGATCATATTGAACGAACCGCCCGAGATAAGCAGATAAATGAACGAAGCTATCAAAGACATCGGAATGGTGATACAGATAATCACCGTCGCCCGCCAGCGTCCCAAGAACACGAACACCACCAGCACCACGAACAGGATGGCATAAGCAATGGTCTCGACCAGCGAATCTACCGTGTTGAGGATGTTGTCGGAAGTATTGACAATGACACCCAGTTTCACATCGGAGGGAAGCTGTTTCTGCAAACCGGGCAAGGCTTTCATCACCGCCTCCGAAATCGCCACCGAGTTGGCTCCCGACTGCTTCTGGATGATAATCATGGCGCCCTGCTTTCCGTTATTGAACGCTTTCTGGGCCCGTTCCTGCATACCGTCCACCACACGGGCCACATCACGCAGATATACCGGCGCCCCGTTGTGCATCCCCACAATGATGTTTTCCATCTGACGGGGATCCTTGAATTCGCCTTCCACACGCAACGAATAGGTGTTGCTGCCAATGTCAAACGAACCACCGGGCACATTTCTGTTCTCGTTGGCTACCGCCTGGCTCACGGCTTCCACCGTCATGCCGTATGCCTCCATCTTGTGCGGATCCATGTAGATGTTGATTTCACGTTCGGGCGCACCGGCAATCGACACGGTTCCCACTCCGTCGATACGGGCCAGCGGATTGGCCACATTATCATCCAGGATCTTGTACAAAGCATTCTGGCTCTCTCCGGCCTGTACCGACAAAAGCACAATCGGAATCATATCGGAAGAGAACTTGAAGATGATCGGCGTATTGGCTCCGTCCGGCAAAGCGGACTTCACCATATCCAGCTTGTCGCGCACGTCGTTCGTCAGCACTTCTATATCGTTTCCGTATTCAAACTCCAACTGCACCACGGAAGTGTTTTCCCGGGATTTGGAGGAGATATGCTTCAGATGTTCCACCGAGTTCAGCGCATTCTCCAGCGGACGGGTCACGTTATTCTCTATATCCGAAGCCGAAGCACCGGAATAGGTGGTAATCACCATAATGGTGTTCGTATCAATATCCGGGTACAGATCCACCGGCAACCGGAAATAGGAGAAAACGCCCAGAATCACCACTGCCAGAAAACAGAGGCTGGTCATAATCGGTTTCTTAACCGCTCCTTCGTATAAACTCATACTTGTTGTATTTCGATTTTCACAAAACTAATCTTATTTGATCACATCCACCGGCACACCGTCGGCCAGACGATTCTGTCCGGCAACCACGACACGGGCTCCTTCCGGCACGCCGCTGACCACCTCGTATTCATTGCCCAAACGACGGCCCAGCACCACCTTATTACGCGACACACGTCCGTCGGTATAGATATATACGTAATAATCACCGGCTCCCATCTGCTTGACCACGGCCGCATCGGGCACCACCGTGCGCCGTTCGACACCGAAACTCAACGTAGCGCGCGCAAACATGCCCGGGCGAACCCGTTGCCCGCCTCCCGTCAAGGTGATTTCCACAGGGAACGTATGCGTATTCGGATCGACTGTGGGGTACACAATGCTGACACGGCCCGGAAAAACCTCTTCGCCATATACATCCAGTCTGACATCGGCGCTCATCCCCTTCTTCACCTGCGGATAGTAGGTTTCCGACACATTGATAAGCATTTTCACCGGCGAAAGGCTTTCTACCGTCAGGATGGGATTGGCCCCCGACATATCACCGTTGTCATAATTGCGGGCTGTCACCACACCGCTGATAGGACTTAACAGGCGTGTATTCACCAATTTGTTCTTGTACAGCGTCTCGTTTATATCCAACTGCATTCTGGCGTTGTCCCATTCGGCTTTACTGGCACCGCCCACCTTATATAATTCATCGATACGCTTAAACTCCACGCGCTGGTTCTGGATCTGCAACTGCAACTGGCGCAAGTCGGAAGCGTCCATCTGGACCAGCACCTGGCCTTTCTGCACCGCATCGCCCACATCCGCATAGATTTTCTCAATACGCAGCGCCGCATTGGAGGAGATATTGTTCTTCACATCACTTTCCACCGTAGCCGTATACTCGGCTGTCTGTTCCACATCGCGGGTAGCGGAAGCAGCCAGTTTTACCTTGGGGTTCTCATCTACTTTTTTTGCCTTCCCGTCATCTTCCTTTCCGGAGCAGGCAGCCACGGATGCCGTCAAGGCAACCAAAGCCAGAATCTGCAAATACTTCTTCATCTTTATTGAGGTCTTTTTATATATACTTACGGTTGTTCGTTACCCAGCACGAGGGCCAGATCGGCCTGTGCCACCAGATAATCGTAAATAGCTTGGTTGTAGGTAAGTTGGGCTTGCGTAAGAGCCACTTCACTGCTGTTCAGCTCCAGGATGGTCCCCCGCCCCACTTCATAGCGTTTCTCGGCTATCATACGTCCTTTCTCGGCCTGAGCCACCGACTCTTTGTTACTGGCCAACTGCTCCGTGCCTGCGAGCATATTGTCCCGATACGTCTGCACCTGCATATGAAGCTGCCGCTCGGTATTCACGCGGTTTTCCGCCAATTGCTGCAACTGTATCTTCGTCGTCTTCAATCCCGTGAAACTGGATGCCTTGAACAAAGGCACGGAAAGTGTAATCCCTACCGTAGAACTGGGGAACCAGTTATAGTGCCATATCTCGAAATTCTTGTTGTAGAGCGACTGATACTGATAACCGTAGTTCAGCGCCAGCGTAGGCATGAAATTCGTTTTCTGAATCCGAAGCGTATGGCGAAGCAGCTGTTCGTTCAGATCAAACTGTTTCAAGGTGGTGTTCCCCGTCAGTGCCGGCATGTCGGTCAGACGGTGAGCATCCACTTCTTTTTCATAGTTCCGCAAATTGTCGGCAGTCGTCACTTCCTGTTGTTCGTCCGACAAGCCCAGCAAAACTTTCAACTGAAGCCGGGCCAACGACACGGCGTTGCGGGCCGCCACCACATTGGGTTTGATATTACGCATCTGCACTTCGGCCGAAATCTTGTCGTACTCGCTCACGCTACCCTGACGGTACTTGGCATCCACCACCTGGTAGTTCTTTTCGCTGTAGGCATAGCTTTCCTGCAACACTTCGTAGCTGTCCTGTGCCAGCAACAGACCGTAATAGGCTTTCGTCACCTGGTTCACCAGATCCAGACGGGAGGCCCGGCTCTTCTCTACAGCCAGTTCAATATCCGTCCGGCTCATCTGCATCGTACGATAAACCGCCGGAGCAAAGACCGGCAGATTCACACTGAAAGCTCCGTTCCATGTGCTCGTCCCGTCCTGTCCCATCTTGAACTTGTTACCTCCCAGATTCATGGTAGCCGCCTTGATGGTGTAGGTCATTCCCCCCGACAGTTCCACGGTGGGCAACAACTGTTGCCAGGCCTCTTTCTGACTTACCTTTTTCAGTTCGATGTCCTGATCCGCCACGCGAATAACGGGGTTGTCGTTCAAGGCTATCTCCACCGCCCGGTCGAGTGTCAGTTCCAGCACTTTCTCTTTTTCCTGGGCTTCCGCCGTTGCAGCCAGCAACAGCATACACAACCAAAGAGACAGCCTTCTTACCCTAAATCTCTTTTCCATTTTCTTCTTTTACTTATATTATCATAATTTATTCCCGCCAAGAATCCGTTACAAAGCCGGCCTCTTTCCGCCTACGGTTCTTTTCCTATGAGAAACAACAAAAACGCTTACCGTTTTATCGGGAAATATATAAAAATACATTTACACCCAAACGGCAAAATCGACCCGCATCGGCCGATGCAGTCGTTTTACCATACAAAGATAAAGGATAAACTCCATTTCCGATAACACATTTCTACATTAAGCCTATAATTAAAGGAACTTTAAGGTTAACGTTCACAAACATTAATATATGTATAGATAAAATGACTTTTGAGCACCGACAGACAAAAAAACGGGAAAAATCTTGTCCGTTTGTACGATTTTAGCTAAATTGCCTTTCTATTTCATATCAAACCAACCACCAGGCCATGACGAACAGACTGCTTGCGTTCGGGCTGGGCATCCTGCTGGCTGCCGGTTCGACAGACGCACAAACCACCACCAAAGGCAATGCCTCCTATTATTCGGACAAATTGCACGGGCGCCGGATGAGCAACGGGGACAAGTACCACAGAGACAGCATGACCTGCGCCCATCTGAAGTATCCGCTGGGGACGTTGCTTAAAGTGAGAAACCCCAAAAACGACAGGGAAGTGATCGTGAAAGTCACCGACCGGGGACCGCATACCCGCCGCTTCGTCATCGACCTGTCGCGAGCCGCCGCCCGCAAACTGGATATCATACAAGCGGGATTCAGCCTGGTGGAAATCACCCCTTACCACCCCGGTATCGTCCCCTACCGGCTGAAGCCGGATAACGAAACCCCGGAACTGGGACTGGAATATCTTCCCTGCGCCACCTTTCCGGTACCGATATGGCAGCAGGACTCCACTTTCAAATACCGGATCCGGCTGCCGCATCCCATCGCCCGACCGAGAAAAGACAGCATCCGCCATACGGCTCCGACCGCTCCCTCGACGACCAACGGCTTCAAAAAGAAACGTCCGGGAAAAACAAAACGACCATGAATTTATCCTATAATTAATACATACAATGGAACAAAAACTGAAAAGAGAATCGCTCTGCGTCCAGGCCGGCTGGACACCCAAGAAAGGAGAACCGCGCGTTCTGCCCATCTATCAAAGCACCACTTTCAAATACGACAACAGCGAACAGATGGCCCGCCTGTTCGACCTGGAAGACACCGGTTACTTCTACACCCGGCTCCAGAATCCGACCAACGACGCAGTGGCCGACAAGATAGCGCGCCTGGAAGGCGGCATTGGAGCCATGCTGACCTCTTCGGGACAGGCGGCCAATTTCTATGCCGTGTTCAACATCTGCCAGGCCGGCGACCATTTCATCACATCGAATACCATCTACGGAGGCACATTCAACCTGTTCGGCGTTACGCTGAAGAAGCTGGGAATTGAATGCTCGTTCGTGGATCCAGACTGGGACGATGAACGCATCGAGGCCGAGTTTCGTCCGAACACGAAATGTTTCTTCGGCGAGACGATCTCCAACCCCGGCGGCAACGTGTTCGACATTGAACGTTTCGCCCGCCTGGCCCATACACACGGCGTACCGCTCATCATCGACAATACGTTTGCCACTCCCATCAACTGCCGCCCCTTCGAATGGGGAGCCGACATCGTGACGCATTCCACCACCAAATACATGGACGGACATGCCGTTTCGGTGGGCGGAGCGGTGGTAGACAGCGGCAACTTCGACTGGGAAGCACAGGCTGACAAGTTTCCCGG
This sequence comes from uncultured Paraprevotella sp., assembly GCA_910584955.1. Classification (GTDB taxonomy): domain Bacteria; phylum Bacteroidota; class Bacteroidia; order Bacteroidales; family Bacteroidaceae; genus Paraprevotella. The sequence continues at coordinate 27,968 of CAJUDC010000001.1, forward strand.
ATTGTGCCAGCCGGACGAAAGCTACCACGGCCTGACGTATACCAAAGCTTTCGGGAAAATGGCCTACATGGTGAAAGCCACCGCACAACTGATGCGTGACTTAGGCTCGATACAGAGTCCGCAAAACGCTTTTCTGCTGAACCTGGGACTGGAAACCCTTCATCTGCGTATGCCGCAGCACTGCAAGAACGCACAAGCCGTGGCCGAGTTTCTGGAACAGGACGAGCGGGTGGCTTGGGTGAACTACTGCGGACTGAAAAACAACAAATACTATGAACTGGGACAAAAATACCTGCCCGGCGGCTCGTGCGGCGTGGTGGCCTTCGGACTGAAAGGCACACGCGAAGACGCCATCCGCTTTATGGACCATTTGAAAATGGTGGGTATCGTCACACACGTGGCCGATGCCCGCACTTGCGTGCTGCATCCGGCCAGTCACACCCACCGCCAACTCTCGGACGAACAGTTACGGGAAGCCGGTGTAGCGCCCGACCTCATCCGTCTGTCGGTGGGTATCGAACACATTGACGACATTCTGAGCGACATTCGGCAGGCTTTGAACAGTATGTAACAACCGACTGTCACAAAGCCAGTTACAAACGGCGCAGATCATCGTAAAACGCGGTGCGCATCCCGATAAAACGGGGCGAGCACCGCGTTTTATTGCGATGCTCGCCACATTACATCGTGGCCTAGGCCACGTTAAACACTCATTTTCAATAGGTTGAAAAATAACTTCCAGACGGTCGTCTTTTATCTTCGGGCGGTTCCGTCTTTTCCTTTCAGACAACCGCCTTTCATCTTCCGCCCGCTCGCCGGCCAACGAACTATTTGACCCGTTTCTTACCGTTAACGATATAAACGCCGTGCGGAAGTCCCCGGAGCGCTTCGCCTGCCTTGCAACGGGTCTTCAAGCGCACCGCATTCACTCCGTACACATCTACATACTCTTCTTCCCGCCCGACTTGCATTACCGGCGTAACTTTTCCGTCCACGTCAATCAGCATCCGATCGTAAACGGCGGTCTGCGCATCATCAGCCGTTACATAGGCCTGGAATCCTTTGACGGAAGCGCCGTCGGACGGACGGAGAAACACATCGCCTTGCAGCACATACCCCTCCGGCTGAAGAAGAGCCGGCTGATACGTCCCCGTAAACGAAACACCGTCTACCATATGCGACAGAGGCGCATCGTTTCGGACAACGGCATCCCGAAACTCCATCCGTTCCTGCGAAAGGCACGGTTTTACCAGATACGGTTTTCCGGCAAGGATGCGCCCGGTCTCCTTGAAGCACAGCACCGGATCATCGTGCCGTTCCACCGAAACCAGTTCCTTCACCCCGGTGAAATGTGCTTTCGTCTCCGCCTCCGTCAGTGCAAAAGGTACGCAAAGCGTATTCCACCCTTCAGCATCCCATGTCCGATGCAGCACCACATCCGTCATCCCCGGCTGCCAGCTAGCGCTGGATTCATTCTCGTCGAGTTCCAGCACGGGACGCTCCATGCGGAACAACCGGAAATTGTCAATCTTAAACCACGTCTCGGCAGGAGCACCCGAAGTGGAAACACCGATCTTGACAGGCGTCTGCCCGTCTGCGATAAACTCCAGTTCAACGGTCTGAAAAGGATAATTATCGCTCAGCCCGGCGGTCATAATCTGATCCCTGAAGAAGGCCTTCTCTCCGTTGGCAAACAGACATTGATCGCCCACCCGCCGCAACGCGTTCTTATGCGGAGCGTGCATGTCGACGGTAAGTTTATAGCGTCCAGACGGCAAGTCGGAAAGCACCTGACTGATTTCCGCCGTCAAGGCATTGGAACCGTCCCACACTCCGAATATATACTGACCTTCCGTGGCGGCGGGATCCGCATTGCCTCCGCCTTTGTTCACACCCCACCAGGTGGTCGGGCTGTTTACGGTCCAGCCAGCCGGCGCCTTTTTATTCAACGGCGCATTGTCCTCCTCGAACCCCGGATTCTGAATATAACGGGTTACCTCCGTCTCTCCGACAGCGCGGTCTTCACTGTCGAGCCGTACCGAAACAGCCGAACCGTCATAGGCCACCGTCGCCTCGTACTCCGTCTCGTGTGCGTCGCCGATCCCCCGGCGGACAGAGACTTTGCAGATGCGGAACGTACGCTTATCGAGCATTCCCTCGAAGGCCCCCTTGCGCTCTCCCACGGTGAGGGTCTGCGTAGCCTCATCCCACACGAAAGGAATCTCCGAATAGCATCCCGCTTCGTAATTATACGTATCGTTTTCATCTTCATAAAGCACGAAGCGGCCATCGGCTCCCGGATAGACCCGAATTTCCAAGCTGTCCCAACGCTTTTCCTCCGCATACTGCACATCAGGTCCCCAAGGCACAATACTGCCGGCTTTCACGTAGAGCGGCATCACATCAGCATGCGCCGACTTCCTCACCGTACGGCCTCCTTCGTACGCCTCGCCCGTCCAGAAATCAATCCAGCGATGCCCGGCCGGCAGATAAACGTCGCGATGATTCACGGCATCCTGCACCACGGGAGCTACCAGGAAGGACGAGCCGAACATATACTCGTCGGTCACGTCATACCCTTTCGGATCTTCGTTGAACGCCACCGCCAGTGCCTGCATGAAAGTGGCATCGTGCGCGCTGACCTGCCAGGCAGTGCTGTACAAGTAAGGCAACAAACGGTACCTGATCCTGACATACTTCAGAATCTGATCGAAGTCGCCCACGCCGTCACCGGCCGCACCGAACTGATAAATTTCCCGAGGAGTCTGCGTGCCGTGAAAACGCATCATGGGCGTAAACGTACCGAACTGTACCCACCGCATATACAACCGCCGCCAGGCCGGATCACCGACACCGCCGAAACGGCCCAGAAAGAAACCGCCTATATCGCTGTTCCAATAGGGGATGCCGCATACGGAGAGATTGCAGGCTGCCGGAATCTGGGCCGCAAAGTTTTCCCAAGAGGCCGTAACGTCCCCGCTCCACGTATTGGCACCGTAACGTTGCTGCCCGGCAAAGGCCGACCGGGTGAGGATGGAGACCCGCTTGCCTTGCAGATAAGGATCGCCCGCTGCAGCCGCTTGCCGATGATGAGTATATACGCCTCCCACATGAGCCAACGGGAAGGCATTGCGTAAGGCCCGCCAGGTCTGTCCCGTTTCCGTCACATAATCCATATCGGTAGGTTTCGGATCAAAATAATCCGGTTCGGACGAGTCCATCCAATACGCATCAATTCCTTTTGTTATCAGCCCCTTATACAGATAGTCCCAATAAATGTTCCGGGATGTTTCTCCGTACACATCGTAAGGCCGCACACCGCAACGGGTCGGGTAACTTTCGGCCGGAAGCAAGCGGCCCGCCTGTGCCATACTGGCATAGGGCCGTGTCTGCGGACCGAAATTCGCCCAAATGGAAATCATCAGCCGGGCATGGTTGTCGTGCACGTCACGAATCATTTCTTCATGATTGGCAAAGGTCGGATTCAGAAACTCAAGGGCATTCCAGTGGGCATTGTCGCCCCAGTATTGCCAGTCCTGCACAATACAATCCAACGGCACGCCGAGCTTGCGGTACTGACGCACCACATCCCGTGTCTCATCGGCACTGACATACCGTTCCCGGCTCTGATACAACCCGAAATTCCACAAGGCAGGCATCGGGCTTTTCCCTGTCAGCCCACGCATGGCCGACAGCACATCGGCACTCCGCCCGCCACACAGAATATAATAGTCGATCTCCGTACCGGTGGACTGAAAACGGGTACCCTCTTCATTATCCGTGAAGACGGTCGGGGAATAGTTGTCCCAGAACAACGCATAATTCTTGCTGGACTGAAAATAAGGGATACACACAAAGCGGTTGTCCTGCTGCAAGGAGAAGGTGGTTCCGCGCCGGCTGAGTTTGCCGTCCTGTATCTGTCCCATACCGTAAATATCCTCATCCGCATCCAGCCGGAAAGACTGCGCCAGCCTGTAACTGTCGTTCGGACCATCTTTTACCGGCAGGAAAGAAGTACTGCTTTCCTTCTCTTTCAATACGGATGTCCCGTCCGTTCGGAAGGTCTCCACCTGCCCGGTACTCAGATGATAAACCACCCGGACTTTCCGGCCGGAGAGCGTAACGGTTTTCCGTTCCGTATCCTCCGCCAGATCGAAACGGGCCTGCTCTTCGGGTGCGCCCACCACGGAAAGACTCTTTTTCCGAAGCGTCTCCAGCGGCGATTTGCATACCCGTATCACGCTGTCGGCATGAAACAGTACGTGGATGTGCATATCGTTCAACGTGGCATGAATACCGTTAGCCGTCCGTTCGTAATGATACGACAGCACTTCGTTGCGGTAGCCCGACATGGCTTCTTCGAGCTTTTTCAGCACACCGAATACAAGCGCATAATCCTCCTTTCCCGCCGTATCAAACACACCTTGTGCGGCACGGGCAACGGCTTCCATCTTGTCTTTCTCCTCCGAGGCAGCGTCCTTTTCTATCAGCTTCATCGCCTGGCTTATGGTCGCGCCCAAACGGGTTCTGATCTCATCGGTCAGCGTCTCCTCCTCGTATCCCAGCACCGGGATGAGCGGAGCGTACGTGGCCGCCGCTTCGTAACGGGCATAATAGGCGATGTTGGAAATCGTGGATTTCCCCTTATTCGCCGTGAAACCCATGGCATGGATAAAGGATTTTCCGTTGGAGGTCAGAAACAGGAGCGAATCCCCGTAATTCATATTCGGGTTGAGCGAAGCGGTCTCCCGGATGTTCCACAGCAGCAATGTGGTGCCGTCGCCGTTATCCGCAGTATGCGTCGGCGCAGTCTGTCCGTTGTTGTTAAATCCGTTAAACCACCAGATGAAATTTTTACCGGCAGCAACACTTAAATCCGTCCCCTGCACCAAAAAATAATCTTGGGTATTACGGATGTAATAAGCACCGTCCTTTTTAGGATCCATCTGAAAGGCAATATTACAATCTCCGCCGGCGGATACGGTGAATGTATTTTGCTCGTCATCATAACTGAAAGCCGACTGAGGAGCCCGGTTGTTGTCGGTCGAAACATAATCTCTGCAACGGAACCGATAAGATTCCTGAGCATTTGCCCGACAGACTGTCAGGCACAAAAGGCCCCAAGCCAGACCTCTCCAATAGGAATGCCGAAAGAACAAGGTTGTTTTCATAGTTCATTCATTTATACTGTTTACAAACAGCGCAAAAATAACGGACCGACAACACAAACCAACAACAAGCACGTTGAAAACGACCGCACAGATGTTGATAAATGCTGTCAACAGGCATATTACCAGCAAAAAACGCTCATTTCCTCCTTATTTAAAACAACAAAGCGCCGGACGGTTTCATACCCGTCCGGCGCTCATATGCCGTTCTTCGACCGGAATAACTTACTCCACCAGCGTACCGGCTGCTTTCCGGTAAGCGATATATGTCAGATAAAGCCGGTAGCGTGCATCCACATTCGTTTCATAAGCCGCCTGCCACAAGGCCTGCGCCTCCAGATAATCGGAAAGCGGTTCCATCCCCACCTTATACTGCTGACCGCTCAGGGTCATATTTTCCTCGGCTTGCGCCAGGGATTTTTCGGCCAGCACCACTTCCAGCCGGGCCTCGTCCAGATTGTTGGTCGCTTGCGTAAGTTCCAGCAACATCTGCTCGTTCAGGTTGTCACGTTCCAGGCTGGTCTGTTCTTGCCGGGCCCGGGCGGCTTTCACCTTACTTATCCTTTCGCCAAAATGAAACAACGGAACGCTCACCGTCACCCCGCCGGCAAAATTCCAGCCGTTGAGCAACGAACGGTTGTTCAGTTCCACACCATGGGTATAATGATAGCTGCCTACCAAGGCCACCTGCGGCAGCAACTCGCTTTGCGAAAGCCGAACTTCCTGACCGGCTATCTCCACTTTTTTGTCCAGCATGGCGGCTTCGGGCCGACGACCGATGTCGGCAGACTGTCCTTCGCGCATCATATCCACCTCGGGATACGCCTCGGAAACAGCCACCTTACTATCCAAAGGACTACCGATAAGATGGCACAAATTCATCGTGGCCAGTCGCAAAGCATTCTCGGCACGACGCATCTGCAATTCGCTCTCGTTCAACTTCACCTGCACTTTGGTACGGTCGTTCTGCATTTTCAGTCCAAGTCGGACGGCACTCTCCACATTACGATCCAGTTCGGCCAGCAACACATTATATTTCTCCGCCACCCGCTGCATTTCCTTGGCCTTGACCACTTGTGCATACGCCCTGTCAACCTGTTCTATGACCTGTGCATTCGTCAACCGTTCGTTCTGACAGGCTACATCAAATCCCATCCGGGCCATCCGATAGCCGGCCCGAATCTTCCCTCCCATGTATAAAGGTTGTTTCAACTGTATGCCGGCCGCATAAATCATTCCCAGTTTATAATCCAGACTTGTACCGGGGAAATAGGCATAACTGCCGTTAGGCACCCAAGGGCCTGACGGTGAAAGAGCGGAAAACACCGGAAGATTGCCTCCCGCAATGCCTAGCGAACCGTCGGCCGTACTGTACAGTCCGCCGCCCGACAACGAGAAATCCGGGAAAAAGTTGGCCCGATAGGCTTGAACCGTATAACGCGCCGCTTCCGTGGCACGACCGGCGGCCAGTTTTTCTTTGTTGTATTTCAAGGCTAAGTCGCGACACTGCTCTATGCTAAGTTGCTCCTGGGCATTCAGACCTACCGCCGCACACCCGAGCATCAGAGTTATCAACTTCATTTTCATCTGTCATTTACTTTTATGTGAAAGAATATGGCATACAAAATCGGAATGAACAGCAAAGTAATGAGCGTACCGAAGAGAAGACCGCCCATGATGGTTACGGCCAACGATCCGAACATGACATCGGAGAGCAAAGGTATCATGCCCAACACCGTAGTCATCGAAGCCATCATCACCGGGCGCAAACGGCTCTGCGAACTGACAATCAACGCTTGCACCGGTTCCACCCCGTTTTCAAGTTGCAAATTGATCTCGTCCATCAGCACAATACCGTTTTTGACAATCATACCTATCAGGCCCAGCGCACCGACGATCGCTACGAAAGTAAACGTTTTCCCGGTAATCAGCATCGTAAGGACCACCCCTACAAACACCAACGGAATGGTGCAGAAGATAATGGCCGGCTTACGATAGTCCTTGAACAACATGATGAGGATGGCAATCATTAGAATAACAGCCAGTGGGAAATTCTTGAACAAGTACTTCATCGACTTGTCATTGGCATTCTTTTCGCCTTGCCACTTCAGACTGTATCCGGCAGGCAACGGAATCCGCTCAATATTTTCTACCAACGCCTTACGGGCCTTTTCGGTTTCCACTCCCGGAACGGGTGAACACTGCACCCGCTGCATGCGCTGCCCGTTGTAACGGGGCACCACCGGATCCTCCCAACGAATATCTATCCCTTTGCTGATCTGGCGCAAAGGAGTGGTCCCCATCAGTGCCTCAACCAGCTGGTCCTTCTGCAACGTTCCGGTTTTCAAACGCATCAATGTCTCCTCATTCAACAGACCGCTGACGGACGGCAACGTAGAAAACACCTGCATGTTTTCCAGATTCTCGATCGGTTCGCCGCTCTCATCGGTGCATTTCAGATAGATATTATTCTTATATATGCCCTCGTAGAACGACCCGATGGGAATACCGCCGCCGGCTGTCAGAAGGGACAGACCCAAATCGGACCGGCTCAGTCCTAAGGCCCGGGCTGTAGCTTGGTCGTAATCCACCGCCAGCACGGGCACTTTCGGTTCCCAGTCTGTCGTCACCAGACGCACCTCGTCACATTGCTCCATGATCACACGGGCACTATCGGCCAACCGGTGCAACACAGCCGGATCCGGTCCGCTGAACTGCACCTCGATGGGATATTTCTTAAACATCAGATTATAGCGTTTCAACTTGACATAAGCATCCGGGAACTCCTTATTCAGGTATTGCTGAATCTCTTCCATATGATCAACCAATGCGTCGGACGATTCGAAATCAATAATAAGTTCTCCATAAGCCAGCGACGGATTGGCCACCGTACGAACCAGGTTGTATCGCCCGGGCGTACCGCCTACCGAGGCCGTAACATGCTTTACCTCCTTACGGGTGTGCAGGTATTCCTCAATACGCGCCAGATCCTTGGCCACCCTTGTACTGTTATTGCCTTCGGGCAGTTTATACTCCATGTACAACTGGTCGTACACCATATCCGGGAAAAAACCGTGGCGCATATAGCCGTATCCCACACTTGCCAGCGCCACCAGCCCGATCATAACAAACGTAAATATCCATCGCCGCCTCAACCCGATGCGAAGTATCTTCTGTAAAACTGTATAGATACGACCGCCATACGGATTGACCGCATTCCCCGTCGCACCGGCTTTCAGTTCGGCCGATGTCTGTTTGGCCAGCATACTGTTTGCCATCAGAGGCACATGCGTGAGAGCCAGTATCCAACTCAGCATCAGCGATACCGCCAGCACGATAAACAAATCGCGTGTATAGATTCCGGCCGTATCGGGTGAAAGGAATATCGGCAGGAAAGACAAAATGGCAATCAGCGTGGCCCCCAATAGTGGCAAAGCAGTGCGCCGACCGATGGCCGTCATGGCTTCCATACGCGGCTTCCCGCGTTTCAGATCGACCAATATACCGTCAATGATCACAATGGCGTTGTCCACCAGCATACCCATTGCCAGGATAAACGATGCCAGCGACACACGCTGCATCGTCCCTCCTGCCGAGCCCAGCATCATGAACGAACCGAAAACGATCACTACCAAGCTCATACCGATGATCATACCGCTCTTGAATCCCATCGTAAGCATAAGGATAAGCACTACAATCACCACCGACTCAATCAGATTTATAATAAAGGTGCCTAAAGCGTCGGTCACACGTTCGGGCTGGAAGAACACCTTATGGCATTCCACCCCTGCCGGGAAACGGGTCTCCTCCAGTTGTTGCAACTTCTTTTCCACCTGGCCCCCCACCTTGATGACGTCCGCCTCGGGAGAAGCGGCCAACAGGATGCCAAGGGCATGCTTGCCGTCATAAGCCAGCGAGTTGCGGACCGGCCGCTCCACATCTTTCTCTATCAAGGCAATATCGTTCAGCCGAAGCTGATCGTCCTCATGTCCTTGTATCAACAAACGGCTAATATCATCCACCGCCCGGAAACGGTCGGTCACGGTGACACGTACCCGGCTGTCTCCGTTATCGAAATAACCGGCATACACCGTTTTATTCTGCCCGTTCAATGTAGCCAGTACTTCGGCAGGTTTCACACCCAAGCTCGACATCTTGTCCTGCAACAGACGGATGTTGATGCAGTCGGGCTGTTTGCCGTAGATTTCCACCCGGTCCACTCCTTCCAGATTGCCAAGGTCACGCTTAATCAGTTCGGCATAGTCCGATAGTTCCCTGCTCGACAAACCGTCGCCGGTCAGTGCATAAAACATACCGTAAACGTTGCTAAAGTCTTCTTTTACCTGCGAAGGATTGGCCCCCTGCGGCAAGGAGGTCTGCGCATCCGCCACCTTGCGCCGCAACAGGTCCCAGCATTGTTCCACCTGATCGTTGCTCACCGTACTGAGCAGTTCCACCTGTATCAGCGACAGATCATTGTAGGAATAACTTTCCACATTGTCGATATATCCCATCGTTCGGATGCGTTTCTCGAGCACATCCGTCACCTCCATCTCCACCTGGTGGGCTGATGCACCGGGGTAAGTGGTCACCACCATAGCCAACTTCACTTTCACCTCAGGGTCTTCCAGCTTGCTCATCTGATAGCAGGCATACGTCCCCCCGAGCATCAGTACCGCAACAAGAAAATAGACCAGTTTCTTGTTGTTAAAAGCCCATTTCCCCCAATCCATCATAACAAGCCTCCCACATTAGTATCCGATTGGCGGGGCAGCAGATGCACCTTGCCGCCGTCCTTTACATAATGTACGCCGGAAGCCACAACCAGGTCCCCGCAACGAATCCCGCCTTTCACCAGTGCAGTACCGTCCGAGAGCAGACGTTCCATCCGCACCGGCGTGCGATGCACAACTTTATGGTCTGCATCATAAACAAACACATAGCTCTTCCCGTCGCTTTCAAGCAGAGCCCCGGAAGGCACGCGTACCCGACCGGCCACACTATCGGTTGCCAGTTGGATAGTCACCCAAGTAGACATTCCCGGGGCCGGACGCACTTCGCCGGAAGGCCCCTTCAGCCGCAAACGCATGGTATAAAGCTGGTTGGCATTAGCTTTCGGCAAGATACCGACAGGTTCCAACTGCAACGCCTTCTCCGGTAGAACATCAAAAGTGCAGGTATATGAGGAGAATTCATTCCGCCGTACGTAGGAAGACGCCGGCAGGTTTATCTCTACTTCGGGATGAGTGAGGCCCAGCACCGTCAACACCGGCATACCGGCTCCTACGGTTTCCCGCCCGTCAAAAAAACATTGCTGTACCTGCCCGTCAAACGGAGCGTAGATGCGTGTATAAGACAATTGGTTCTTATGGTTGGCCAGCTTCGCCTCTATCTGTTTCAATCCGTATCGGGCGCGATCGTTGGCGCTGGCTGTTGTACCGCTTTCCTTGTACAACGCCATCACCCGGTCGGCGTCAGCCTTTATCTGTCTGTATTCGGCTTCCGTGGCCGCCAGCTGAATCTGATAGTCCGTCGGGTCCAGCTCCGCAAGCAATTGCCCTTTACGTACGCGGTCTCCTTCATCTACATACATACGTAACAACGTACCCGGCACTTTAAACGACAGCGTAACATCCTGCGACGCTTTCACCCTTCCGGGAAACTGCAAGGTGACATGCGCTTCGCCGCATCCCACCGTATCCACTCTTACCGAAGGCAAGACCTCCGCCTTCTTTCCCGCCTTATCGCCACAGGCCCCGAACACCACGGCCAACAGGCTTACCCATAAGAAACACAATCTTTTCATAACACTAATCCTTTTTGAGCAATTTTTACGGATGCAAAAATAGGGGCTTTGACGAATGCGGCAAAGGCTAATTATAGCAGTAAATTGGTAGATTTGTACGGAGTACGCCTAAAAAATGCAAAAATATCCATATATTTGTACTCTAAAATCCTACATAACCCGACTCTTATATGCTACAGAACACCATTCCTTATCAGCAAATGTCAATGGCCGAGGTTGAGCTACTGATCGCCCGCAACGGCAACACGATTTCTTACATGGACACCTGCGGATTCTTTTTGTGTCAGCAAGGTTCCATCGAAGTCACTTTGAACGAAAAAACATATCACCTAAAAAAAGGCGACATATACATATATTCTCCCTCCACGCTCATCTCCCTGCGCAAACGCAGCAAAGACCTGAGCGGACTGATGTTCAAAGGCAGTCTGGAATTCATACTACCCATCCTTAATTCGGTAGTCAACACACAGAATATTCTATTGATACGCGAAAATCCTTGTTTTTCACTCACCCCGGAACAATGCCGCCGGATAGAGCAACTTGCGGAGGCCATCGGTGAACGGCAGAAACTGCTCCGCCAGTCTACGGAAACGGAACTCCCCAGCGAAAGCATCCTGAAACAAATCATTCACTGCCTGGCCCAGGCACTGGTCTATGAACTCATTCATATTTACTTTTGCCATCAACCCATCGAACCGATCCCGCAAGACACCAAAGACAAGATCTTCCACAATTTCATGGTTTCTTTGTTTAAAAACTACAAGAAAGAGCGCGAAGTGGCTTTCTATGCCAAAGAACAATGCTTGTCCCCTCGCTATTTCTCCACTATTATAAAGGAGAAGTCCGGCTATACGGCCCTGCAATGGATCATCCAACTCGTCATCTCCAATGCCCGGCAGATGCTCACCAACTCCAGTTTAAGTATCAAAGAAATAGCCATCGAGTTCAACTTCCCTTCACAATCGTTCTTCGGCAAGTATTTCAAACAGTACGTGGGGCTTTCGCCCAAAGAATACCGGCATGCGCGACGCCGCGACAAAGAATAACAAGACGCCTATTTCGCCGTGGTCAACTCAAATTCGCGTAGCGTCACAAAGTCCTGCCCGTCGCACGAAACGGCGATGCGGAACCGTGCCGTGCCCGCTTTCAGGCGGTTGTCCGTCTTGATCATCGCCGTATAACGTATGCCTTCACCGGGATTAATCCGCTCGATCCGCGTGGAAGGCGACAGATAGATATGAGGATTCCCGTTTGTCTCGGCGATATAGGGCACCACATTATGCAACGGACGATTCGTGACATTCATCAATTCAAAAACCAGTTCGCACGTCTCCCTGCGGTTCAAGGTCTGGTTGCGTGTCTCATCAATGAAGCGCAGATTGCGTAAGTCCACCGGGGCATATCCGACCGGTGCTCCATCGGTCAGTGTTCCCCTCTCCCTTTCTTCGTAATCCTCCCGGCTGTATGTTCCGTTACCGTCGGAACGCCGTTTCCGGCCCCTACCTTTTTCGTACCCGCCGGTATCGCCCGCCCTGGCGTCGCCATCCTGTCGACGGGGAGAAGTCACAGCCACCGCCACCGCACCTCCGGTAACACCTCCCACCACAGTGCCCAGATGATATCCCGTACGCCCGCCCACCAAAGCACCTATACTGCTTCCGAACACGGAACCCAGGCTGGCACCAGCCACCATCCCCGCAAAGGGATCGGCGGAAGCACAATGGGTAAACAACACACCGCACACACACAGAATTACCGGATTTTTCATAGCTTCAAAGATTTTTAACCACTTAACTTTCTATATCGCCGGAGCAAAAATAGGGATATTATTCTAATAAACATCATCAACCGGACTAAATAATCTAAAAAACAATCAGGCATTATTTTAATTTTAATCCTTATCTTTACAGCCGATTACTTAACCCAAAAACCTCCATAATGAGAAAAAACTACTTTTTATTAGCCCTGGCAATGGTTCTCCCCGTCCTGATGATGGCGGAAAACGCAGCCTCCCCCACACCGGCCGTCCTTCCGCGCCCGGCGGAAATGACCGTAGGAACCGGTCGGTTCCTGCTGAAAAATAAAATGAAAATGAGTATTCCTTCCTATCCGGGCGACAGCATAAAAACCGTAGCGGAAGCCTTTGCACACACCTTGGAACATACGACAGGACTGCGCCTGGCCTCCACCGACAAAGAAAAGAAGGCCCACATCCGCCTGGCACTGGACGCACAGTTGCCTGCCGAGGGCTACCGTCTGCAAGTGTCCGCTGCCGACGTACGGATAGAGGCTTCGAAACCGGCCGGTTTCTTCTACGCTTTCCAGACACTGAAGCAGTTGCTTCCCTGCAACGTGATGGCGGAACAACCGGACCCGAGCGTGAAAACATGGTCGCTGCCCGTTGTACTGATCACCGACGCGCCGCGCTTCGGCTGGCGCGGCTTCATGCTCGACGAAGGAAGGCACTTCTTCGGCAAAGAGGAAGTGAAGCGCGTGCTCGACATGATGGCGACCTATAAAATGAACCGCTTTCACTGGCATCTGACCGAAGACCAGGGCTGGCGGCTGGAAATCCCGAAATATCCCCGGCTTACCGAAATCGGTGCCAACCGCAACAGCCGTGTACTGGGCTGGGGCGACACCAAGCCGGACGGCCAGCCATACAGCGGACATTATACCCGCAGCGACATTCAGGAGATCGTAGCCTATGCCCGGGAGCGCTTCATCGAGATTATGCCCGAAATAGATATTCCCGGACACTCACAGGCCGCCGTGGCCGCTTATCCGACCGAACTGGCCTGCGACCCAGAAGTGCCGCATGAGGTATGGCTGTGGCAGGGCGTATCGACGGATGTCATCAACGTGGCCAATCCGAAGGCCGTACAGTTCGCCAAAGATATCATCGACGAGCTTATCGAACTGTTCCCCTTCGGCTACATCCATATGGGAGGCGACGAATGCCCCACCCAGAAATGGGAAAAGAATGAAGCCTGCCGCGCACAGTTGGCGGCCCTCGGCAGCACCAACTTCCGCGACCTGCAAATCAATTTCTACAAACAACTGCAAGACTACATCCTGTCCAAGCCCGCCGACCGCCAACGCAAACTGGTGTTCTGGAACGAAGTGCTGCACGGCAACACGGATCGGTTGCACAAGGACAACATCACCATCATGGCATGGGTAGGCGCCGATCCGGCAGCCCTTGAAACCGCCCGTCGCGGCATGGATAATATCCTGTCGCCGCAGATACCTTATTACATCAACCGCAGACAAGCCGCCGGCCCCGACGAACCGAGATCGCAAGGTCACGGCACAGAAACCGTCAAGGCCGTCTACGACTACGAACCGGCCCGCAACGTGGCCCCGGAACTGCTGCCCCGCTACACCGGGGTGCAGGCCAACTTCTGGACCGAATGGGTGGAAGAGCCCTCGGTGCTGGAATACCTGATGCTTCCCCGACTGGCCGCCGTGGCCGAAGCCGGCTGGACACCGCAGAATCTGCGCAACTACGAGGATTTTCTGCAACGCATACGCCGCAACGCACCGCTATACGACCTGCGCGGCTGGAACTATGGCAAACATGTCATGAAATAGGCCCAACCGTCGGGGGCCACAGGCAAAAAAGCCGGCTACCGACAGGGGAAACAATAAGAAAGGTGCGGACCGTATACGATAACGGTCCGCACCTTTCTTATTGTTTTGTAACAGAATGTCACACGTTTGTCTCGCAAACGGAACAGTCCGCCCGGGCAACCTTTATCTGCCGTGTGCATCCGCCCGTTTTCCTACGGTCTCCAGCATGTGCAGCCAGGCCTCGCCCACCGATTCTATGGTATAGGTGCGGGATTTCTCCACGACGTTGCGCTGCATGACGCGCCGCCGCTCCTCGTCGCGCATCAGGCCCAGCAGTTCCGCCGCATAGGCATCCTCGTCGAACGGCGATACCAGTATACCGTTCACCCCCGACGGCGCCAGGATTTCATGCACACCGCTACTGCAATCGAACGCCACAGGCACCACGCCGTGTGCCTGTGCTTCGGTCAGACACAGCCCCCACCCCTCCCGGGTGGATGTCAGACACAGGATGGCGGCTTCCCGGTAATAAGTCTCCACATGGGTGGTCGTTCCTTCAAAACGCAGATGCCCAGCCTGCAAACGGGCGGCCAGCGCCTCCAGGTCGGACCGCTCCCGACCGTCGCCCAACAGAATCAGCTCCCAGTCGGGCATCCGGCGCCATACACGGCTCCAGATCCGTATCAAGCGGTCCACGCGCTTGTCGTCATAGCTCATCCGCCCCACATACAACACCTGTTTGCGCTTCGACCGCCCCGCCATGTCGCCTTCAGCCGGCCGTTCGGAATTAGGGATCGCCCAGATACGGGCATTGGCCGGATCCAGCCCCAGCCGGTCGCACAACTCCCGACGATAGTCCTCGCACAGCACCACGTAGGCATCAGCCTGCTCGTATACCTGCCGATAAAGACGCTGAAAACGGCGCTCATACGTTTTCAGCCCATAGATGCGGGGATAGTCCACCATCCACCACACCAACGTACCCAACAGGGTGCGCTGCCGGTAATGGCGCCGACGTTCCACCTTTCCCGTCACTTCCCAGAAAGGAGTGCTGTGGTTGGCCATCACATAACGGCAGGACGAACCTTCCGGCAGAATGTCCCGTATGCGGAGCAAGGGATGCACCACCGACACCAGCACGTCTATCTGCAAGCGCCGCACCAGTTCGGCCATAAAGCGGGCGTCCTTTTTCGAACGATGCACACTCGGCCCCGGCAATTCCATCACCCGAAAGGCTACCGGCAGACGCGCCGGATAACGACCGGCATCATGCTCGTGCGCCCATACATACACCTCGTATCCCTGCCGGGAGAGATAATTGGCCAGATCGAATGTGCATCGTTCGGACCCGCCACCGCCCACACCCGGAAAGGTCTCATGCACAAAGGCGATGCGCTTCTTATTTGTTTTCTTCGCTGTTTCCATACACTTTCATCGCTATTGAGGAGCAGAAGCGCCCGCCCGGTTCGCTATCGTGTCCAGCATGTTCAGCCAGGCCTCGCCAACCGATTCTATGGTATAGGTGCGGGACTTCTCCACGACGTTGCGCTGCATGACGCGCCGCCGCTCCTCGTCGCGCATCAGGCCCAGCAGTTCCGCCGCATAGGCATCCTCGTCGAACGGCGATACCAGTATACCGTTCACCCCCGACGGCGCCAGGATTTCATGCACACCGCTACTGCAATCGAACGCCACAGGCACCACGCCGTGTGCCTGTGCTTCGGTCAGACACAGCCCCCACCCCTCCCGGGTGGATGTCAGACACAGGATGGCGGCTTCCCGGTAATAAGTCTCCACATGGGTGGTCGTTCCTTCAAAACGCAGATGCCCAGCCTGCAAACGGGCGGCCAGCGCCTCCAGGTCGGACCGCTCCCGACCGTCGCCCAACAGAATCAGCTCCCAGTCGGGCATCCGGCGCCATACACGGCTCCAGATCCGTATCAGGCGGTCCACACGCTTGTCGTCGTAACTCATCCGCCCCACATACAACACCTGTTTGCGCTTCGTCCGCCCCGCCATGTCGCCTTCAGCCTGCCGTTCGGAATTGGGGATCGCCCAGATACGGGCATTGGCCGGATTCAGGTGAAGCCGGTCGCACAGCTCCCGACGATACCCTTCGCACAACACCACATAGGCATCAGCCTGCTCATAGGCCTGCCTGTAGCGCCGCAGGAAACGACGTTCGTAGACCTTAAAACCATAAATACGAGGACAATCATAGATCCACCAAATCCACTTCCCCAATAGCGTACGATAACGATGATGCCGCCTTCTGTCGATTTTTCCCGTCATTTCCCAAAAAGGTTTGCCATGATTGGCCATCACATAACGGCACGACGATCCTTCCGGTAGGATCTCCCGAATACGGATGAGCGGATTAACCACCGACACCAGCACATCCAAGTGCAATTGCCGTACCAGATCGGCCATAAAACAGGCATTCCGTTGCGAGCGATATACGTCGGGATCCGGCAGACAAATCACCCGGAAGTTCACCGGCAGACGCGCCGGATAGCTCCCGGTATTGTGCTTGTACGCCCACACAAACACTGCGTACCCTTGGCGGGAGAGATAATTGGCCAAGTCGAACGTAATGCGTTCGGCTCCTCCGCCTCCCACACCGGGGAACACATCATGCACAAAGGCGATACGCTTTTTTGCCTTCGTTTGTTCGGTATTCATTATTCTTTTCCAATAAATGATTTTTCATTCAGAACCTGCTTCTCTCTCATTCTGCGGACGGGCACAGTAGGCATCGCTCCCTTGTTCTATCCCATAAGCCGTGCGCGTAAGACGTTCCTTACGCGTCGTCTGACGTATGGCATCGTTGCGCTGCCACGCTTCCCGGTTCACGTATGGTCGGCTGTGGTCGAGATGCAACACGACGGCACTGTAGCGTATCTGCCGGGAACGTATGCCGGCGTTACACAGGCGCTCGCCCAGTTCGCGGTCTTCCCCGCCATATTGCATGCGCTCGTCAAAACCGTTGGCAACCAGCAAGTCGCTGCGCCACCCCGAAGAGTTCATACCGTTCCATGTGGCCCGGGCAGGGGTGACGGCATTCATAAAAGAGGCAAAAAACGAACGGCAGGTCAGTTTGGTGCATTTAAACGAGTATTTCAATCCGCGCGCCCGGAGCCATGACAGCCTGAAAGGCCGACCGCCGGCAATGTCCGAGCGTGTTATCTCGGAACTGATAGACATAGGCAAGCGGAAGCATCCGCCCGACAGGAAAAAGCCTTTGCACGCGTAACGCAGATGCGTGGCCACAAAATCACGGCGCGGAATGCAATCCTGATCCGTGAAAATAAGGTAATCGGCAGTGGCCGCTTTCAGGGCCTCGTTCAGTATCTTTGTCTTCCGGAATCCCTTGTCTTCGTGCCACACATGGCGCAAGGGCAGGCTTCCGGTGTACTGTTCTATCAATTTCCGGGTCTCGTCGTCCGACCCGTCGTCGGCAATGATGATCTCGTCTGCCGGCCTTGTCTGCATCATATAGCCCCAAAGCGCTTTCTCCAACCATTCCGGGTTGTTGTATGTGGAAATCACACACCCAATCTTTATTTTTTCCATCGCATATCTCCCCTTGATTCTTTTGGTAAGGCCCATTTTTCTCGTATCATCCGGCCATTTTTCACCACCGCAAAAGTATAAAACAACCGACAGGAGATCGTTCGGCGGAGCGTCGGAATAATATACACATCCGTCCTTTCTTTTTACAATAAAAGGCATGAAAAAAGAAGCCGGCAAACCGGCCAAAGGCCTTGCCCGTACAACAACTCAAAGCAACTGGCTGCGAAGCAAGTCCCGCAGTTCCCGGGGCAACTGCGTCAGATCGAAACCGTCTTCCTTGAAGGGCAACACAATGTAAGGGCGGGAAGAAACGGCAGGCAAGGAACCGGCCTCGCCCTTACGATAGACCTCGTTGATAAAATCAAACTGCAACACCTCCGAGATGAGCAGCAGGCGCTCCACATCGATATTCTTACTGTTGAAAATGTGATAGAGCGACGTACGGGCACAATGAATCTGCCGGGCAAATTCCGCGTAACTGATGTGGCGCTCGTCCACCTTCCGCCGAATCAACTTTCCGATATAAATGTCCTTAAACTTCGACACTGCAAGCCCTTACGCCTCATCCGCCGCCTCCGTCCCCCACCGGCAGCCGTTTTCGCTTATACACATAGAAAGCGTGAGGAACTATACAGCTCATCAAAAAACGTGGTATCGCCAAACACCAGACTACTAAATGAACGGAATAAACACCCCACGCTGATAGATATAGGCGAACGGTGTCCCGTAACCACATACTACCAACGAGAGCATTATACTCTCTCATCCCAGTAGTCGAAATTTTGGCGATTTTCGTTTTTTCGGATGAAGCTTATAACGCTTTCTCTTTCTATTGCACGCTAACGTGCAACCCCGGCGTCAGGAATAAACCTGCTGCCGAGCATCGCAAAGGTAAAGGAAAAAAAAGAAAGTACAATGCCTTGGAGGTGTTTATTCACCGAAATATAGTTTTTTTAAAAGAAACAGGATGTAAAAGAAATGGACCGATGCGCATCTTTTGCGCATCCGGTCTGTTCCTGCGCAACGGCTACCGTGGAGCATCTCTCTCGCGATGTGCTCCGAATCCGCTGTCTGTCAGCATCCTTAGCGTACGGTCCCCTCAACAAATAAAATAAAGGTGTACACCTAATTTCAGAAAGGTGTACACCAAAACGCAAAAAGGTGTAGACCTTTTTAAACTTAGGTCTACACCTTTTTTATACATATTCGGCAGAGAATGCTTCCGCGCTCCGGGAAACAACGGTTTATCCCCCGCACTTCCGCCCGACGGGGAGAGGATCAGTCCAATGCAACACGTTCCGCAATCACTTTCTTGCGAAGGAACATCGCAGCCGAATCGTTGAACTTGTCGGGCGCCTCCGTCGTCAGAAACCGACAAGTGCCCTGTTTGGTGCACATAGCCTCTATCCGTTCGTGGCGCTCCAGGTAAGCCCGCAGACTGTAAGCTACGTAGTCCCCCTGCGGCACAAGCTTGATCTTGCGCGGTGTGTATTTCAATATTTTATTGAGCAGCAGCGGATAATGGGTACATCCCAGGATAATCGTATCTATATCGGGATCTTTCCGCAGCAGATTTCCGATATGTTTCTGTACGAAATAATCGGCACCGGGCGAATCGAACTCGTAGTTCTCCACCAACGGCACCCACAGCGGACAGGCCTCGCCCTGTACCATAATATCCGGGAACAGTTTGTGAATCTCGGCCGGATAGGAGCCGGAACGGATCGTTCCCGGAGTGGCCAGCACACCGACATGCCGGGTATGGGTGATGGCACCGATACATTCGGCTGTGGGCCGGATAATCCCCAGCACACGGCGTGTGGCATCAAGCCGGGGAATATCGTTCTGCTGAATGCTGCGCAATGCTTTGGCCGATGCCGTATTGCAAGCCAGAATCACCAGATGACACCCCATCTCGAACAATTTCTCCACCGCCTGAAGCGTGAACTCATAGACCACCTCAAAAGAACGCGTACCGTAAGGGGTACGCGCATTATCGCCCAAGTAGAGATAATCATACTGCGGCATCAGCTGCCGCACCTGGTTCAGAATAGTCAATCCGCCATAGCCGGAATCGAACAGGCCTATCGGTCCGGGCGCACAGGGATATCCCGCACTCATGGCTCCGTGGTCAGTTGCAGTTTTTGTTTCACCCATTCGGTTGCATCCTCTCCTTCGGCGGGATTGATAAAGGGGTAGGCATTGCCGTCCGTATTCAGGATAAAGGAGTAGCCTTTTTCCAGTCCCACTTCGCGTATGGCCGCATCCAGCCGTTTGCCTACTTCAGCCTGCAATTCCTTCTCCGCCTCGGCCAACAGTCTCTGCACATCTTGCTTAAAACCGATGCTCTTCTCCATCAGGTCTTGCAGTTCCTTCTGGCGTTTTTGCAGGATATTGGCAGGAAAGTCTTTCTGTCCCTGCAAGAATTCGGCAAACTTCTGCTGGAACTCAGCTTCCGACCGCTGGGCCTCCTTGTCGTATTTCTCTTTCAAATCCGCCATGTTCCGCTGGGCTGCCGCATATTCCGGCATCATGCTGTACAAACTGCTATAACTCAAATAACCGTATTTGGCCGGAACTGCCTCCTGCGCCATTACGCCCAACGGCAACACCAGCAGCAACAATAAAATGATCTTCTTTTGCATATCTTCCGCTTTTTTCGATAGTAACGGAGGCCGCTCCCTACAGAACGGCCTCCTCACACAGGCAACAAATTACTGTACGCCCAATTCTTTTTTCACCTCAGCCGTAATGTCCGTACTCAGTTTGTCACTGATATAAGGGATTCCGGCCGACACATCCATGATGTATACATAACCGCCGGCTTCGCCGATCTTCTTGATAACGGCCAGCATCTTTTCGGAAATGGCCTGCATCTTCTCCTGCGACGTTTTCTGCAGCACCTGCTGGTTGTCCTGATAGCTCTGCTGGATGCGTTTGTACAGATCCTCCAGTTCAGCCTCACGGCGCTGACGCACATTGTCGAGCAGATTGGCTTTCTCTTTCTCATATTCCTCGCCTTTCTTCTGCAATTCGTCCTGCATGCGCTTCAGGTCATCCTCATACTGTTTCTGCAGAGCCTGGATCTCGGACTGTGCCGTTATATACTCTTTCATATTGGGAAGTATGTCGGCCGAATTAAAATGGCCGAACTTCTGAGCAAACATACTCAACGGGGCGAGCAACAACGCCAATAAAACTACTTTTTTCATCTTCTTTCTTTTCTACTTTATGGATTATTATCTTTATTCTATAAGTTGCAAATGTACAAATGTTAGTTTGAATATCCTAATTTTGACAGTACTTCGTTGCTTATATCTATCTTGGGAGAAGCAAAAATGATGCCGGCATCCGAAGCACGGTCCAGAATCAACGAATATCCCTTCGCGTCGCAAATGTCTTTCACGGCATTGTAGATCTCGTCCTGGATAGGTGTCATCAGGCTCTCCCGCTTCTTGAACAGTTCTCCTTCGGGAGCAAAATATTTCTTCTTCAGCTCGGCTGCCTCTTTTTCCTTGGCTACAATAGCCTCTTCCTTTTTGGTCTTCTGTTCTTCGCTCAGAAAGACGGCCTCGCTCTGATAGTTCTTATACAGTGTCTGGGCTTCCGTAGTGAGCGCCTCCACCTCTGCCTGCCATTTCTTAGACACCTGGTTCAACTGCTCGTTGGCCCTTTCATAAGCCGGAATGTTTTTCAGTATATATTCCATATCCACCAGCGCGAATTTCTGCGCCGACACGCTCATGCCCATTCCCAGCACAAACACGAAAAATGCAATCAGTTTCTTCATACTCTTGTCTTTTTATGTTAAAATTCTTGTCCCAATATGAAATGGAACTGGCTTCCTCCATACGTCTTGCTCCCGAATACCTTGTCGAAACCGTAAGCCCAGTCGATACCCAACAGCCCCACCATCGGCAGGAAGATACGCACACCGACACCGGCGGAACGCTTCATATCAAACGGGTTGAAATCCTTCACATGAGCCCAGGCATTACCGCCTTCCACAAAGCCCAACGCATAAATATTGGTGGAATTACCCAGCATCAGCGGATAGCGCAATTCCAGCGTAAAGCGATCGTAAGCATATCCCATATATCCCGGCGGTGTCAGCGCACCGTTGTCGTATCCGCGCAAACCGATCGTCTCGGTAGCATAGCTGGACGAATATCCCGAAGTTCCGTCACCGCCCACATAGAACGTTTCGAAAGGAGAGCGTTTGTCCTTGTTATAAGAACCCAATATACCGAACTCCACACGGGTCATAAGCACAGGGCACTTATTTTTTCCGGTCAGTGCCGTATACGTTCTGCTCTTAAATTTCCACTTGTGGTACTCCACCCATTTGTACTTATCCTGCAACTCGCGCATATACGTGGAGCTGCGCGGATTGGTGCCCAGTGTGGAATACTCCTTCTTATCGAACAAGGAATAAGGCGGAGTAAACGAGCCGGACAGCACGAACTCGGAACCGCGACGCGGATAGATCTGATTGTCGGTCGAGTTGCGCGAGAGCACCAGATTCAGACTGATATTGTTACATGTACCGTTGGAAATCAGGAAATATTCCCAGTCCTTCAGAATGTAGCGCTGGTAAGAGAGATCGGCCGACAGCATGAAGTAATCGTCCGGCCAACGCAGACGCTTACCCCAGCCCAAAGAGAATCCGAAGATCTTGACAAACTTGTCGGGATCATAAAAATTCTCGTAGTAATAGTTGGAACCGTTCGAACCGAAACCGTACAGATAATTGGCGTAGCTGTTGTAATAAGCGGAGTTGTAGTAATTGTCGCTTACATCGGTCTGCTTGGAGAAGAATGCCGAGAACGACAAGGAGTTGGGACGCTTACCGCCGAACCAGGGGTTCATATAGTTGATACTGTACGACTGGTAATACTGTCCGTTGGTCTGGCCGCTGATACTGAACGTCTCGCCGTTACCCTGCGGCAGAATGCCCCTTCGAAGCCCTTCTTTATTAAAAAGATTGGCCAGACAGAAGTTGGAAAAGCGCAAACCTATCTTTCCGATCACACCGGTCTGTCCGTAACCCAACGAGAACTCCACCTGATCATTCGACTTGGAGGCCAGCCCCCATCCCAGATCCACCGTGCCGTTCACCGGATCCGGTTCTATCTTGTAATCAATATGTTCGGCATCAAAATGGCCCATAGATGCGATCTCACGATAAGAGCGCTCCAACGCCTCCTTACTGAAAAGATCACCGGGTTTGTTGCGTAACTCACGACGCACCACATTCTCATACACACGGTCGTTTCCGGTAATCTTCACCCGGCTGAGACGCGCCTGTGTACCTTCCGTAATACGCATTTCCAAGTCGATGGAATCGTTCACGATATTGATTTCGACCGGTTCGAGCCGGTAAAAGACATAGCCGTTATTATAATATAAGTTTCCGATGGCGTCCTCATCGTTGGAAATACGGTCGGCCAACAACTGCTGATTATAAATATCGCCTTTCTTCATACGCAACAGATTGTTCAGATCATCCGTCGTATAAAGCGTATTTCCCACCCATTCTACATTGCGGACATAATAACGCTGCCCTTCTTCCACCTTTATATATATATCCACTCCGTTTTCGCCATGCGGAGTAACGCTGTCTACCTCTATGACCGCATCCCGATACCCCAATTCATTGTATTTGGCAATCAGGTTCTCCTTATCCTCCCGATACTTTTCGTCAATGAACTTCTTGGAACGGAACCAACTCGACAGACGTCCCTTTTCGTGGGTTTTCTTAAACACGCCGTTCTTGAAAAGCGTACCTTTTATTTTCTTTATGGAAAGCGCCTCATTACCGGCAACCGTAATGCTGTGCACCTTCACCTTATCTTTTTTATCAATATTGATATCCACGATGATCTTATCGGGGGCCGACACGTCGTCCCGCTGCACGATCTCTATTTCCGCATTCTTATACCCTTTTTCATCAAAATACTTTTTGGCAAGTATCTTGGTACGGTCCACCATGTTCGGCGTGAACTGATTGTCCTTGACCAATCCCAATCGCGCTTCGAGGTCCTCACGTTCCGACTTCTTCACCCCGTTGTAGTTGATCTGCGAGATACGGGGGCGCTGTGTCAGATAAATATGCAGAAAGGCTTTATTACTCACCAGACTATCCACCTCGATACGCACATTGGAAAACAAACCGTTCTTCCAGAACCTTTTCACGGCCTGCGTAATTTCTTCGCCCGGCAACGTAATCTGCTGGCCTACCGAAAGACCGGACAGACCGATAAGTAAATAATCATCATAGTTCTTCACTCCCTCCACAGCAATTCCCCCAATCGTATAATTACGCGGTGTGCGGGAATAGTCGACGGTAGGTTTTACAACGGTCTCGTCCGCAAACTGCGCTCTCGACACTCCGGCGCCACACAACAACGCTACCGCCAGACTTATGATCCTAACCCTTTTCATACGTTCGTCATACCTTATTTAATAGCCACCTGTTCGCTGGTTTTTCCATAGCGACGTTCACGGGACTGAAAATCAACAATAGCTTTATGCAATTCCTTTTCATCGAAATCCGGCCAGAAGGTATCGCAAAAATAAAATTCCGAATAAGCACATTGCCACAACAAATAATTACTGATACGTAATTCACCTCCCGTCCGTATCAGCAAATCGGGATCCGGCATGAAATCGGTCTGCAGATGACTGTCGACCAATTCTTCGGTAATGGCTTCCGGCTCCAGTCGCCCTTCCTTCACATGAACGGCCAAACGCCGGAACGTATCCGTCAGTTCCCAACGCGAGGAATAGCTCAATGCTATCACCATCGTCATCTTGTCATTGCCAGCCGTCCGTTCCATGCACAGCTTCAACCGCTCACGCACATTCTCCGGGAGGCGCTCCATGTTGCCGATCACACGAAAACGCACATTGTTTTTCATGAAAATCTCTTCTTCGAGATTGGTTAATATCAATCCCATAAGAGCGGCAATCTCATCTGAAGGGCGGTTCCAGTTCTCTGTAGAAAATGTATATAAGGTAAGGTACTTAATGCCCAATCGGGTGGCCTCTTCCGTTATCTTCTTTACCGTCTCGACACCTTGCTGATGTCCGGCCGTACGCGGCAATCCTTTTTCTTTGGCCCATCTTCCGTTACCATCCATGATGACAGCCACGTGGACAGGCATACGTGAATAGTCGAGTTGTTCTTTATAAGACATATCTAGTTATCTTTATTGCATGTTTTACATTTGGGAAACATATCATAGGTCAGATAGAGCATGGTAAAGGAATAACAATCCTTGTTTTTAAATCCACTGCTGGAAATGCCATACGGATCTTTCAGCTGCACCCCTTCGATACGGGACACATCCAGCGCATCCGACGTGGTGAACCGGATACTCCATTCCAATCCGATATTCAACCGTTCCCTTAATTTATATTTCATTCCGACCCCAATCGGAACATTGAATGCAAAAACAGCATCCACCGGTTTCGGAGCAAATGTAAATCCCAGACCGGCGGTCATATAAGGGGTAAGCCGCCGGGTATTCTTATAGCCCGGTCCCATGCCATATCCCCAAAAGTTAAATTCAAATTGTACGCCCAGATCAAATACATTCCGTTTGAAAGAAGCAGTACCCCACTTCCCTCCCTCGGTAGTTTCGCTCCAAGGATCCGACGGAAAATAAATACCGTCCGTATTACCGCTGATATGCCCCATAGCCAAATTGGCTTTCAAAGCCATCCGAGGATTATAAATATAACGGGCCACTACCGAAAGCATGCCCCCCATATTCTTATAAGGAGTGCTATTGGCATCCCCCAAATAGAAACAAGCCCCTGCCGCTCCTCCCAGTTCCATCCTATACTCCTCATCCTGAGCTTTTGCCGTCCCGGACAAAAACCATAACAAGATAAAAAGAAAGAAATTCTTTTGTTGCATACCCAAACTGAAGAGGATTAACGACTATTTTTTCTCAAAGCCCAACCGATTCAACCGTCCGCGCCACACATCCGTTCCGCACACCATCCAAATAAAGGCCTCGTCATCCACCGCTACAGCGAGAGGCTTCCGTGTGCCTTTCAAAGCAGCAGGCGGGAGTAATACATCGTCCGTCTTCCAGGTGATACCATTGTCAACACTTACATAGAAAGCATCCAAAGCAGCGTGCTTGCCGTCAAGCGATTCACCACCGCAGGCAATCAACAGATCGTCATATCTGAACAATGTCAGATTCTTCAAACAAGGACAAACGTAGCGGTTATCCGGGGCAACATTAAAGAACATCCATCCGGCCGCATCTTCGGTCCAAGAACGATTCCAATATTTTCCCCATACCACGGTAGAGGTATCTCCCGTGTGTACAGTCCGATCCCGGCTTCCCATGAGCAATATTCTCTCGTCGCCGTTCGGCATCGTATAGCAAACCGAAGCTGTCTCCTGTACTGGTAAAAAAGAAGAGGCTTCATCCAGTTTCTCCTGTTGCCACAACCTGCCGTCTTCCGAACGATACAACCGTCCGTCAGACAATGCGTACACATATCTTGCACCGACTGCAACCAAGCACTCCACCGTTTCCGGCCCCGTCGTCGCCCATGTCAGACCATCGGTCGAAGTCATCACCACGCCATCCATACCATTCATATACAAACGGTCGCCCAGCACCTGCAACGTCGTAATATCCGCTCCTTCACAACCTACGGTATTGGCCAGCGTCCATTCCTGAGTACCGACAAGTTCTTTATAAGCAACCTTCACCGCTCCGTTTACATAGCCCCATACAAACAGCCGGTTTCTCCAACAAACGGACTTCATTTGTTCCATCCCTTGCAGGACCTCGGCGGCCGGCATCTGTTTCCAGGTAAAATCATCAGCATCCTGCCGATGCACATTCACCTTCAAAGTATATTCCCGAAAAGCAGTTCCGTCCATCGAGACCACCCTCACGGAAAGCGGTGTACTGAAATTAATCGAGTCTGTGGCGGAATAAGACAGCCATTGGGCTTCTTCGTCCCCCGCCGGACGATAAGCTACATAACCCGCAGCAGAAACAGTAGCCAACATAGCCGACACCTGAGTTCCGTAAGGCAAAGAATCCTCATTATAAATAAGCAGATTACGCTGATCCACCGTCATCGGATAGTACTGACCGTTCAAAGACACATAATAAGTGCTGTCCTTGCCGTCCTGCGTAGTGACATGGACCATTCGCTTTGTATAACCTAAAGTTACTCCCGAAACATAGCAATCATTAGAGAGGACATACGCTTCTTCATCCTTCGCACACGACACAATCAACACGGATAAGAGCATGAGTGCCAAACAGAACGATATGATTTTTTTCATAAGATTTTCGTGCATATTGTTAATTACGAAATACAAAATTACTCACATTTTTCACTTTGACGAAACTTAATCCGCTGAATTATGAAATTTTATAGATAAAAAACCGAAAAAACAAGTATTTCGCCTTTCTGCAGACCGTCTACAACTATTTTTTACACCGGAAATGAAGCAAGCGACGCCCCATGAATCTCTGTTCTTCACACACAGCATTCTCCAGTGGCCACGAAGGGGCCGGCACCCCCTGCCGCAAGCAGTCCGGTGCACATTCCACAAAGGCTTCATCCCAATTCCCAGAGGCCAAAACGGAACGAAGCAGTTCTCCTCCCCCTTCTATCAGAAGAGTCTGCACATGCTGCTCATACAAGTCATTCCATATACGTTCCAACGCATCTTCATCCGGTCGCAAAACAATACAGGTAACCTTGGGCAACCGGGCATATAAAGCCTGTTCCGGCGCACACGTATAGACACGTACCGGGACTTCTCCATCAAACAAACGCAAATCCGGCGGAAGGATCCCTTTGCGGTCAATCACCAGTCGCAAAGGACTGCTTCCCGGCCACTCCCGAGTAGTCAGCGAGGGATTATCCAATAAGGCCGTACGCGTCCCCACAAGAATAGCCTGATGCTCCGCCCGACGCTTATGCACCAACATTTGTGTGTAGGGTGTTGAAAAACAATAAGGAGGAAGCAAAGAGGCCGACGTCCGCAACCGATCCAGATAATGGTCGGACGATTCGGCCCATTTCAAAACAACATACGGTCGCTTGCATTCGTGAAAAGTCATAAACCGTTCATTCAAGGCCCTGCATTCCGCCTCACAAACCCCAACGCGGACTTCTACGCCTGCTTCCCGAAGTTTTCGTATACCATTTCCGGCTACTTCGGCAAACGGATCCACACAGCCCACCACCACACGCGGTATCTGTTTGGCAATAATCAGATCGGCACACGGAGGCGTTTTCCCGTAATGCGAACAAGGCTCTAAACTAACATATAAAGTACTACGTTTCAGCAGCTCCTGACAACGCACTGCAGCGATAGCGTTCACCTCGGCATGAGGCCCGCCGCAGCGTATATGATAGCCTTCACCGACAATCTTATCATCGCAAACAATCACGGCTCCGACCATCGGGTTGGGAGCAGCTTGGGTAAAAGCATTTCGCGCCAACTGAATACAGCGTCTCATGTATTTTTCTTCCGTTTCCATCTTTCTACATCGAAATAAATCACTATTTTTGTCGGATAAACTCACTGCCATGAATTTTAAATGGGAACTTATTCGGAACGAACTTTCTTCCTATTACCCCCAAAGAGAAGCCCAATCCATCCTACGAATGATTCAAGAAGTACGTTTCGGCATCACTCCATTGGACCTTTGTTTAGGTAGAGACAAGCCGCTCTCTATTGTAGAACGGGAAGACTTAAAAAATATTCTGGAAAGACTAAAAAAAAAGGAACCGATACAATATATATTAGGCCAAGCCGACTTTTGCGGTTTGAGCTATCACGTCGCACCCGGCGTTCTGATTCCCCGCCCGGAGACGGAAGAACTTGTAGAATGGGCCTCATCGGAATTGAAGCGGGACGATCCCGCAATACTTGACATCGGTACCGGAAGCGGATGTATTGCCGTGACCCTGGCCAAAAGATATCCACATGCTTTTGTCACCGCATTTGACATCAGCCGGCAGGCTCTGTCCATTGCAAAAACAAATGCCGAACGGCTGCAAGTTCATGTAACCTTTCAAAAAGAAGATATTTTAAACCATTTGCCGGAGAGAGCCTCAGAAAAGCCCTTTCCCTCCTGCACCCGGCATACAGATTTGTGGGACGTCATTATCAGTAACCCTCCTTATGTCTGCCGATCGGAAGCAGCAGAGATAGAACAACATGTCCTGCAACACGAACCGCACGAGGCCTTATTTGTCCCCGATAATGACCCGCTCCTGTTTTACCGGGCTATTGCGCATTATGCCCATAACACCCTTCGTAAAGGAGGCAAACTATATGTAGAAATAAATCAAGCCTGGGGAACGGAAACCAAGGCATTATTCCACGAAACCGGCTTCGAAGAAGTAGAATTACGGAAAGACTTCTGCGACCGCCCTCGCATGATACGCTGCATACGATGAAAGAACTAACGGAAAAAGAAGTCTTGCAAAAGGCTGCTGCATATTGCTCCGGTGCGGAACATTGCCGTTCCGATGTCATGCACAAACTATCCTTATGGGGGACTGATCCTGCTTCGGCCCGCCAAATCATCGAATATCTTCAAAAAGAAAAATATATTGATGAAGAAAGATATTGTCGTGCTTTCGTACACGACAAATTTCTTTACAACAAATGGGGAATCAACAAAATCCGCATGGCACTCCGTCAAAAACAACTGGATGAGAACACAATAAATCAAGCCCTAGAAAACCTACCCTCTGATGATTATATCGCTAATCTGAAACAGATACTTGCAACCAAGGCAAAAAATATCAAAACCGCCAATGAATACGAAAAACGAAACAAACTGATCCGTTTCGCATTAAGCCGAGGATTTGAAATGAACCTTATCTGCCAATGTCTTCACACCGACCCGGATGAAATTTTATAAGAAACATTCTTTATTCAATGATTTCCAACATATCATAGACTTAATATTTCCCCAATATTGCAGTGTATGCACCCAACGCCTGTCCGGCACTGAAAAACATATTTGTACATCCTGCCTGTACACCCTTCCAACCGTAAAAAATACGTCTTTCACCGATAATCTTTTCGTACGGACCTTTTGGGGGTTATTGCCCATTGAACGCGGAACCGCACTCTTTTTCTATCAGAAAAATTCAGATTATCGAAACATTCTTTTTGACTTGAAGTACCATAAATGTCCCGAAATAGGCGTATTCATGGGACGCATTATGGCCAACAGGCTACTTCCTTTAGGATTTTTTGATGGAATTGACATCATTGTCCCTGTCCCTTTAGCGCGTCAGAGACAAAAAGAACGAGGATACAACCAAAGCGAAGAAATAGCTAAAGGGATCTCTGAGATCAGTCATTTACCAATCGAATCTAAAGCTATCGTCCGCATAGTCCACAACACGACACAAACCCGCCTTCAACGTATAGAACGCCAGACAAATGTAGAAGGTATATTCAAGCTCAACACTCCTGAACGCCTCCAAGGGAAACATATCCTATTACTTGACGACGTTATGACAACAGGAGCCACCTTACTGGCTTGCGGGAAAGCGATAGCCTCACTTCCCGGCACCTCAATCAGCATCCTCACATTAGCTTGGACAAAAACATAAAACAACAGTTTTTTTAATCACCTCAGATAAAAAACACCGGCATTTTGGCAGTTCTACCCCTCTTTTTGTTATCTTTGCATTGTATTTATCAAAATAGCACACAGTTATGAAAACACTAGAGAAAATTTTCGCTGCCAAGTTGCTTAAGGTTAAAGCTATCAAACTGCAACCCACCAATCCTTTCACATGGGCCTCGGGCTGGAAATCACCTTTCTATTGCGACAATAGAAAAACACTTTCCTATCCTCCCCTTCGTAATTTCGTGAAAATTGAATTCAGCCGTTTGATAGAAGAGCGTTTTCCTGGAGCCGATGCTATTGCCGGTGTCGCAACCGGAGCTATTCCACAAGGTGCTTTAGTGGCGGATGAGTTGAATCTTCCCTTTGTGTATGTGCGTTCCAAGCCCAAAGATCACGGTTTGGAGAATTTAATTGAAGGAGAGCTCCGTCCGGGTATGAAAGTCGTAGTCGTGGAAGATCTTATTTCTACGGGCGGAAGTAGCCTAAAAGCTGTAGAGGCAATTCGCAACAACGGGTGCGAAGTAATAGGTATGGTTGCCGCTTATACATATGGTTTCGAGATCGCTACCCAAGCCTTTAAAGAAGCAAAAGTACAACTCCTTACCCTAACAAATTATGAAGCAGTGGTAAGTGAAGCAGTGCGCATCGGGTATATAGCAGAAGAAGAAGTGAACTTATTAAACGAATGGCGCAAAGACCCCGCTCATTGGAACGGATAATTCAAATACTATGTCTAAACAACAATTTGAAAGCAACATAAAGTTTATTCCTTATTCTCAATGCTGTGTATATGCCAAGATGGCGGATCTGAACAATTTGGCCATCATTCAGGAACGTCTGAATGATCCGGTCGTTCAAGCAACATTAGCAGATAAGGTTCCCAACGAACAATTAAAACAAATCCTTTCTCACGTACAGGAATTGACATTTGATACAGACTCGGTAAGTTGTAACGTAGCGCCTTTAGGTAACGTTTCTTTGCGCATTATCGACCGCGACGAACCACGATGCATTAAATTCGAAGCTACCAATACGCCTATTCCTCTAAATCTATGGATTCAATTGCTGCCGATTACCGAGAATCAATGTAAAATGAAATTGACGGTTCAGGCAGACTTGAACCCTTTTATAAAAGCAATGGTAAGCAAACCATTAAAAGAAGGGGTGGAAAAACTGGCTGACATGTTAGCCATGCTTCCATACGGAGCATAAACCGATAACAATAAGATTATGGCAAGCAAACTGTGGGAGAAGAACGTTGAAGTAAACAAAGAAATCGAACAATTCACCGTCGGACACGACCGTGAATTGGATTTATATTTAGCCGAACATGATATAATGGGATCTATGGCCCATATCATCATGTTGGAATCCATTGGTCTATTGACACAAGAAGAACTAAAGACTCTGCTAACCGAACTGCGCCGAATACACGCAACAGCTATCAAGGGAGATTTCATCATTGAAGAAGGAGTTGAAGATGTACATTCACAAGTGGAATTGATGCTGACACGCAAACTTGGTGACATGGGCAAAAAGATCCACAGCGGACGATCACGCAATGATCAGGTATTAGTAGATCTTAAATTGTTTACCCGCCATCAACTTAAAGAAGTAGCAATAGCAGTAAGAAGTTTATTCCATGAGTTGATTACACAAAGCAATCGCTACAAAGATGTATTAATGCCCGGATATACTCATCTTCAAGTAGCAATGCCTTCCAGTTTCGGCTTATGGTTTGGTGCATACGCCGAAAGTCTGGTAGACGACATG
>CAJUDC010000002.1 GCA_910584955.1 uncultured Paraprevotella sp.
GTATTATCATTTTTCAGAGGCTGAACCAGATTTTCAGGAGCATATTCAGACATTTGATTAGAATAAAAGAAATTAGACTGTAAACGCTCTTCATTTCCCTTGAAGTCCTTTTGCGTATAAACGGAAAGAGGAGAAAAATCCTCTTTGTGCGGAATGATCAGTGTCCCCTGACAATATACGGAAACACGAGCATTAACATCCGGTACAAGTCCTTTACCTTTAATCTTTATTTTACTACCAAACGTACGAATAACATCATTTGGCTTTACAGCATCCAAATACAGCCAAGCATCTTCCGATACAAGATTTACAGACGCTCCGTCAGCAATCGGACATAAAGAATCGGTAATATGATAATCAACGGCATAATCAAGTTTTAGATTTTGGGCCAAAGTAGAAGTATAGGTCTCTGGATTGCGACCGTAAATATCCGATAAAAAACCCATACAAAAAAGTGCACAATGCACAATCAGAATACGCATACCCAATGTTTTCCTCCAACAAAAAAAATATGGGCACTCTGTCGTTTTCATCGCATTATAAGGTATCATACACATACTTCTTTCTTAATACAACTTCATCTGTCATCTTACGCAAAGATATTATACTTGTAGAAAAACGCATGCGGAAATTGTATCAATAGAGGACTAAAAATCATGGAAAAACGATAATTCAACCTCATTTAATGGAAATTCACCCGAAAACGCCAACGATATTTTCTCCTCACCCTATTTTATAAAAAAGGATTGAATATTCCACACGCTACAATCAAGGAGATAGAGAACGGAAGACAAAAAAACAAACATCATCCTACACGCCTACAAAAAATCCCGCCAGCAGGAACCTGCCGACGGGAATATATGCACGTTTTAGAATAGAATACTCAATTAGCCATCTCTGAAATAAATTTCACACGCACCAAACGAATTTCCTCCTCGGTATAATCATCCCCCAATTCATCCATCGCCTCCTCCAGATCATCCGTTTCAGATTCCTTGAAATAATCATAAATATCAAACATGTGGTCCTCGTCCATCACCTCATCCAGAAAATAATCAATATTTAACTTGGTTCCAGAATACACGATAGCCTCTATCTCATCCAATAATTCCGAGAAATCGATACCTTTAGCCAAAGCAATATCATCCAATGCTACTTTACGGTCAATGCTCTGAATAATGCTTACCTTGAGTTTCGACTTGTTTGCCACCGTACGTACCCGTAGGTCTTCAGGACGGTCTATATCATTCTCCTCGCAATGTTTCTTGATCAAGGCACAAAATTCCGTTCCGTAACGCTTGGCCTTGCCGGCTCCCACACCGGGAATATTCTGTAATTCATCAATGTTAACCGGATAAACCGTAGCCATCGCTTCGAGCGAAGGATCTTGAAATATGACATAAGGCGGGACTTCCAGTTGTTTTGACATTTTTTTACGCAAATCCTTAAGCATGGAGAACAATGCCGGGTCTACAGCGCAACTTCCGCCTCCGCGTACCGGGGTTTCAACCTCGTCCTCATCAAAATCATTATCCTCAGTAATTTTAAACGATACAGGATTTTTCATGAACTTCCGGCCCGCAGGAGTAAGTTTCAGCAAACCGTAGTTCTCTACATCTTTTTCCAGATAACCTGCAATCAGAGCCTGACGGAGTACAGCGTTCCACCAACGTTCCTCATGGTCTTCTCCACACCCGAAACAATCCAATTCCTCATGCTTATGTGCCAAAACCTCGTCGGTTTCGTTTCCCACCAGCACATCTATTACATAATCTACCTTAAAATTCTCTTTTATCGCCTGAACCACTTCAAGCGCTTCCTTCAGTTGTTCCTTAGCTTCCACTTTCTTCTTGGGATGTAAACAGTTATCACAATTTCCACAATTCTCTTCTTCATAAACTTCCCCAAAATAGTGCAATAAGAATCTTCGGCGACAAACAGACGACTCGGCATAAGCCGCCGTTTCTTGCAGCAACTGCCGCCCGATGTCCTGCTCCGCCACCGGTTTGCCTTCCATGAACTTCTCCAATTTCTGCAAGTCCTTGTTGGTATAAAAGGTCACACACAACCCTTCTCCTCCGTCGCGTCCGGCCCTACCAGTTTCCTGATAATAACCTTCCAGACTTTTGGGAATGTCATAATGAATCACAAACCTTACATCCGGTTTGTCAATACCCATTCCAAAAGCAATCGTCGCTACTATCACATCGATCTTCTCCATGATGAAGTCATCTTGTGTCTGCGACCGTGCTGCCGAGTCCATTCCTGCATGATAAGCCCGCGCGTTGATATTGTTGGCCCGCAATATTTCAGCCAGTTCTTCCACACGCTTGCGGCTCAGGCAATATATAATACCACTTTTATCGGGACGTTGCTTGATAAATTTAATAATGTCTTTATCTACATTTTTGGTCTTTGTCCGTACCTCATAATACAAGTTGGGACGATTAAAAGAACTCTTGAATTCTTTGGCATCAGACATGCCCAGATTCTTTTTAATATCTCCCCGCACCTTATCGGTAGCCGTAGCCGTCAAGGCAATAAGCGGTGCTGTCCCGATCTCATTTATAATAGGCCGGATCCGACGATATTCCGGTCGGAAATCATGCCCCCATTCGGAAATACAATGCGCTTCATCCACAGCATAGAACGAAATCTTCACCTTTTTCAAAAACTCCACATTCTCTTCTTTTGTCAAAGACTCGGGCGCCACATAAAGCAGTTTGGTACGCCCTTGCCGGATATCGTTCTTGACCTGATCTATGGAAGCCTTGTTCAGTGACGAATTGATAAAGTGGGCCACACCCTCTTCCGCGCATATCTGCCGGATGGCATCTACCTGATTTTTCATCAGGGCGATCAGAGGAGAAATCACGATAGCCGTGCCTTCCATCAGCAGCGAAGGTAACTGATAGCACAGTGACTTGCCGCCTCCGGTAGGCATCAGCACAAATGTGTCGTTTCCTGCCAATACATTACGAATAATAGCTTCCTGATCCCCCTTAAAGGTATCGAATCCGAAATAACGTTTCAACTGGCCGGTTAAATTAAGTTCTTCGTTCATAGCTCGTGATTGTCATTGTTACCAAATTCAGGCATGCTCATTTGAGCCTAACAAAGTTATAAACAAAAGCGCCAAAAATGCAAATTAAAACGTATTTATTTTTCATCTTTTTTTCGCACTATCAAAAGCATGGTAGAAGTTCTTGCCGTCACTCCTGTTGCATACGTGCCAGATTGGCTTTTTCCAACTGTTGTCTGGCATAATCGAGTGTCACGACAAACTTCTTCATCCGTTTTGAAGGCGCTTCATATTGCGCATCCATCATAATACTTTCCATAATAGAGCGAAGTCCTCTGGCACCCAATTTATACTCTACAGCCTTATCCACAATATATTCCAATGCTTCGGGAGCGAATTTCAACTGAATACCGTCCATTTCAAACAGTTTCACCTGTTGTTTGACAATAGAGTTCTTCGGTTCTGTCAAAATATTACGCAACGCCGTACGATCCAACGGATTCAAATACGTCAACACCGGCAAACGCCCGATAATCTCCGGTATCAAACCGAATGATTTCAAGTCTTGCGGCAAAATATATTTCATGAGATTCTCCTTGTCGATGTGCTGCATATTCTGCACTGAATTATAGCCCACTACATGGGTATTCAGGCGCTGGGCGATTTTCCTTTCAATACCGTCGAAAGCCCCTCCGCAAATAAACAGAATATTACGGGTGTCCACATGAATATAATCCTGATCGGGATGCTTGCGTCCGCCTTTGGGCGGAACATTGACCATCGAACCTTCGAGCAGTTTAAGCAGACCTTGCTGCACTCCCTCTCCGCTCACATCGCGGGTAATGGAAGGATTGTCGCTTTTACGGGCTATCTTGTCTATTTCATCAATAAACACAATGCCCCGTTGTGCCGCCTCCACATTATAATCGGCCACTTGAAGCAGGCGTGACAGAATGCTCTCCACATCTTCACCCACATAGCCGGCCTCGGTAAACACCGTAGCATCCACTATGGTAAAAGGCACCTTCAATAACCGGGCTATCGTACGGGCCAGTAGGGTTTTTCCGGTTCCGGTGCTCCCCACCATGATGATATTCGACTTTTCAATCTCCACCCCGTCATCGGTAGTTTGCTGAGCCAGCCTTTTATAATGGTTATAAACGGAAACCGCCAGATAACGCTTGGCATCATCCTGGCCTATCACATACTGATCCAGATACTCTTTTATCTCTTTAGGTTTGGGCAACGTATCCCATTCAAGGTTCAGTTCATCTGCTTTCCGGTCGCGGTTTTCCGCTTCGACCTCTTCTGCATAACGATAGGCCTCGCGCGCACAATCGTCACAGATAAAGCCGCTCATGCCGGCAATCAGCATACGGACCTCTTTCTCTCCTCTGCCACAGAACGAACAAGCTCTCTTCATTACTTCTTACGGGTTAACACGTTGTCTATCATACCATATTCCAATGCTTCCTGGGCTGTCATCCAGTAATCACGGTCGGAGTCGGCCCATACTTTTTCAAAATCCGTATGCGAATGTTCGGCAATGATGGTATATAATTCCTTCTTCAGTTTCTGAATTTCACGCGCCGTAATCTCAATATCCGATGCCTGCCCCTGAGCTCCCCCCATCGGCTGGTGGATCATCACACGGCTGTGTGTCAAGGCCGACCGTTTGCCTTCGGCACCGGCCACCAACAATACGGCGGCCATCGAAGCAGCCATTCCCGTACAGATAGTAGCCACATCACTGGTTACAAACTGCATCGTGTCGTAGATACCCAAGCCGGCATATACGGAACCGCCGGGTGAATTCAAGTAGATGGATATATCCTTTCCCGGATCTACAGAGTCCAGATACAGCAATTGTGCCTGTAGGGTGTTGGCCGTATAATCGTCTATCTGTGTACCCAGAAAAATGATACGGTCCATCATCAAACGTGAGAACACATCCATTTGAGTGACATTCAACTGGCGTTCTTCCAATATATAAGGATTGAGATATTGGTTTTGTACACTCACCACATCATCCAGCACCTGGCTGTTCATGCCCAGATGCTTGACTGCATATTTCTTAAAATCGTTCATCATTTTTCTTCTTTTTTATGTGCTAAAAGGAAACTTTCGAGCCCTTTTTCCGTACGTTGACTTGCAAAGGTACGAATAAGAAGCGCGGAAGTTTCCTTTTATACGCCGATTTATCTTTTATAAAGATGTTTTCCTATTTATTAAGCAAACATCTTGTTGAATTCATCCAGACTTACCGACTTTTTGTTCAATGTTACCACTTGACTGATGGCCACTCCCAGTTTGTCTTCAATGCAACGACTTACCAGACCGTCCACCTGCTCTTTCTTCTTCAGCATTTCCTGCGCATAGTTGTTCAGCATGTCTTCAGGCACATTCATCATACCATACTGTGCAAACTGAATCTTCGTAACGTTCTTGGCCGTCTCCAGCACATCTGCCTGTTCCACCTTGATACCGTACGTTTTCACCAACTGCTCCTTAATCAGATGCCAAGTCAGTTCCTCGATGCTTTTCGGATAGTTTTCTTCGATAAACTTGTCGTCTTTATCACGATTGTTCAACTTCATGACGCGTTTCAACAAGGCTTCGGGATATTCCAGCTCCCCTACTTTCTCCACCAAATACTTACGAACATCCTGCATCAGCTTGTAGTTACTGTCGGCAACGAACTGGTTTTCGAGCAGTTCCTTGATCTTGGCACGGAAGTCGGCCTCGCTCGTCACTACATCCTTGCCCAATACCTGATCAAACAAATCCTGATTCAGTTCGGCTTCTTTGAAGCGTGTGATCTCTTCGATCTGATAGCTGAAATCCGACTTCATTTCGGCTGCCTCTTCCTTCTTGATCTTCAACAAAGAAGAGAGTTCCACGTCATGGCCTTCGTATGCCTTGTACGGGTTGATGACCAACACATCATTGACCTTGCAACCGGCGAACTTCTGCTTTTCTTCGTCGTTCTTCATATAGTCGGGCAGCATCACGGCATGTTCCACCTGAATGCCGCCTTCCTTGGTATTGCCGTTTTCATCCAGTTCGGCCAACAAGCCTTTCACCATATCTTTCTCCTCATAGGCTTCCACCTTTTCGTAGTTGCCGGCACGCTGTGTGTACATCTTCACCTGCTTGTCCAGCATGTCCTCATCCACATTGATGGTATAGTAGTCCAGCGTATCGTCTGCCGTCAGTTCAACCTTGAATTCAGGAGCCAACGCAATGTCAAATACGAACTCGAATTCTTCCATGGTGTCGAAGTCGATATTCTGCTGACGTTCTTCGTTCGGCAGCGGTTCGCCCAGGATATTGATATTGTTTTCTCTGATATAACCGTACAACTTTTCACCCAGCAACTTGTTTACCTCTTCCGCCAGCACTTCCTTGCCGAAACGTTTTTTCAACAGGCTCATAGGTACTTGTCCCGGACGGAAGCCCGGCATATTGGCTTTCTTACGAAAATCTTTCAACGCAGCGTCCACCTTCCCGGCATAATCCGCCTTTTCCATTTTAATGGTAAGCAAAGCACTTACCTTGTCAAGGTTCTCTAATGAAATATTCATTTCAGGAATGTTTTTTATTATTTAATTATTACTCTTTGCACTTTCCATAATGAGGGTGCAAAATTAGCTTTTATCTTTCAAAAAATCAAAAAAGTAAACTAAAAAACAGGCAACGGACTTAAAAAAAACCGGTCTTCACCGCACAAACGCACCCACGCGGAGCCCGGTTCTACACCCCTTGAGCTGTCTTTTCCTCATCAATCTTCTGAAAATCCTTCAGTCTCAATACAAAGCTGTTGGTGAGATATTTGGCACGCACCACTTCGTTGCCGGCCAACTCGGGCGGTGTGCCCTGAAACAGGATTTGGCCTTCGAAAAGCAAATAAGCCCGATCGGTAATACAGAGCGTCTCCTCTACGTTATGGTCGGTAATCAATACACCGATATTGCGTTTTTTCAGCTTCCACACAATATATTGAATGTCTTCCACTGCAATCGGATCTACACCGGCAAACGGCTCGTCGAGCATGATAAACTTCGGATCAATAGCCAGGCAACGGGCAATTTCCGTACGCCGGCGCTCACCGCCCGACAACTGGTCGCCCAGATTCCTACGCACCTTTTGCAGGCGGAACTCCGTAAGCAGACTTTCCAGCTTCTCGCGCTGATATTCCGCCGAACGCCCCGTCATCTCAAGCACCGAAGCGATGTTGTCCTCCACACTCATCTTACGAAACACGGACGCCTCCTGAGCCAGATATCCGATGCCGTTACGGGCGCGTTTGTATACCGGAAAATCCGTAATCTCCAGATCACCCAGAAAAATACGCCCGGCATTGGGCACCACCAGTCCTGTAGTCATGTAAAAAGACGTCGTCTTTCCGGCTCCATTCGGTCCGAGCAACCCCACAATCTCTCCTTGCTTCACATCAAACGAAACATTGTTCACCACCGTACGCTTGCCATAGGTCTTCACCAGGCCCTCGCTGCGGAGCACCAATGTATCACCGGGCTGGCCGGAACGAATTTCTGCTGTCATACTGTAATTGATTTGAGAATACAAAAATACAAAAATTGCATTGAAAATAGTTATTAACCGGAAAAACAATTCAAGGTGTTGCGGTTTTTATCGGATTTTCATTACTTTTGCTGCCGATAAAAACCTGATGATTATGCTATTTTTCAAAGGTCTTTCCACTTTCGGACGCTATCTGGAACTTATGGGCAAGACGTTCTCACGCCCCGAAAGGATGAGGATGTTTTTCAAACAATACGTCAAGGAACTGAGCCAGCTGGGAGTAGACTCCATCGGCATCGTGTTGCTGATTTCATTTTTCATCGGCGCCGTGATCTGCATTCAGATCAAGCTCAACATCCAAAGCCCTTGGATGCCGCGTTTTACGACGGGCTATACCACACGTGAAATCATGCTGCTTGAGTTCTCCTCCTCCATCATGTGTCTGATTCTGGCCGGCAAGGTGGGGTCCAACATCGCATCGGAAATCGGCACCATGCGCGTGACGCAACAAATCGACGCCCTTGAAATCATGGGAGTGAATTCGGCCGGTTTTCTCATTCTGCCCAAGATTCTGGGACTGGTGACCATGATGCCGTTCCTCGTTTCGTTTAGCATCTTTTCCGGTATGGCGGGTGCCTATGCCACTTCGGTAATCGGGCATGTCATTTCCGTGGACGATCTGACATACGGTTTGCAGCACAGTTTCACGGAATGGTACGTATGGATGGGTATTATCAAGTCGCTCTTCTTTGCTTTCATTATAACGAGTGTATCGGCTTTCTACGGCTACACCGTCGAAGGCGGCTCTTTCGAAGTAGGCAAGGCCAGCACCGATTCTGTGGTAAGCAGCAGTGTGCTGATTTTGTTTGCCGACGTATTTCTCACGCAAATCTTATCTTGATGATCGAAATAAAGAACCTCTATAAATCCTTCGAAGACAAGGAAGTGCTTCGCGATATAACCACTACGTTCGAAGACGGCAAGACGAACCTGATCATCGGTCAGAGCGGTTCGGGAAAGACCGTACTCATGAAATGTATCGTCGGACTGCTGGAACCCACTCGGGGAGACATCATCTACGACGGGCGGAATTACGTGAACATGAGTAAAAAAGACCGGATCCACATCCGTCGCGAAATGGGGATGATCTTTCAAAGTGCAGCCTTGTTC
Source organism: uncultured Paraprevotella sp. (assembly GCA_910584955.1). Lineage (GTDB taxonomy): Bacteria > Bacteroidota > Bacteroidia > Bacteroidales > Bacteroidaceae > Paraprevotella. The sequence continues at coordinate 8,735 of CAJUDC010000002.1, forward strand.
GACTCCATGTCGGTGCTGGAAAATGTCATGTTCCCGCTCGACATGTTTTCCAACGATACATACAACGACCGCCTGCGGCGGGCACGCTTCTGTCTGGACCGTGTCAATCTGGGAGAAGCGCAAGGCAAATTCCCCGGTGAGATCAGCGGCGGTATGCAAAAACGCGTCGCCATTGCCCGCGCCATTGCCCTAAACCCCAAATACTTGTTCTGCGACGAACCGAACTCGGGTCTCGACCCGAAAACATCGCTCGTCATTGACGAGTTGATTCACGACATCACCCAAGAATACAACATGACCACCATCATCAACACGCACGATATGAACTCCGTGATGGGTATCGGCGAGAACATCTTGTATATTTACGAAGGGCGCAAGGAGTGGCAAGGCAGTAAAGACCAGATAATGGATGCCACCAACGAAAAACTGAACAGCTTTATCTTTGCTTCCGACCTCTTCCGCAAAGTGAAAGAGGCGAACAAAGACTGACCACGTCCCGAGACTCTCGCCCCGTCAGCCGCGCCGCACCACTTTCAGAGGCACATCCCCCAGTTCGGCCGCAATCTCGGAAAAAGAACTGAGGTATGAACCGTATATCGTTTTTGTACGCGAGAGAACATACATCTCCACGATCCCATCTTCTATCCCTTCCTGCGTACCCCTGTCGGCTTGCCGGTCCGAGCACAGCAAACGGGCCCCGTAGCGGGCCTTCATTTCGGCTTTCACCTCTTCGGAATCCGATGCCAGATAAATGCGCGTGTCGGCGCAATCCACAATTTCCTTATCCAGTTGCACGTAAAACAATTCCAACGGGCTTTCGGCGATGGCATCCGCATGGTCGGTACGCCGCACGTGAACTCCCACCGTATGCGATGAGAAAGCCTTGCAACAGCGGTCGACGCGCTCGCGCAAGCGCGCCACAGGCACGAACAAACGTTGCAACGTAGTCTTTTCATACGGAAAGAAACGGGTATACGTAGCCATATACACATTTCCCTGAGACGCCCACGCCCGGAAATCAAAACCTTGCCGGAACAACGGCGTGACATATTGTTCGTACAGACGGGCCCGGAACAGAAAGCGCTGGAACAGACGGGGCACAAACAAATTGTTGCGCCGGGGACGTTCCCACAACAGGGCTTCAAACCATCCTCCTTCGCAAAGGTGCAGCCGATCATCGTCCACCGGTTCAAACAACGACGCAAAGGAGGCATTCAGACCGGAATGTCTGAACCAGACTACATCCAGCCTGCCGGGCAACTTTTCCATCATCGTCACCGCACAGGCCAACACCCGCATACGGTTTCCCAATCCGCCCGAAGGCACCAATAGCATTTGTCGTTTCATCATCTCGCTTTCCTTATCGTTCCTGATTCGGATTACAAAAATAAACAATTCTTTTTACCGCTAAAGAAAATCGACAAGCTTTTGAACGACAAAAACAATGTATTTCCCTACACCGTATACCGTACATCCGATTTCAGTACCCCGTAGGTCCCTATTCATCCGTTTCCGCGACAGAATTCAAAAAGGTGTAGACCTTATTACAGAAAGGTATAGACCAAAAATAAAAAAGGTGTAGACCTTTTCATAAGAAGGTCTACACCTTTTCCAAACAGTTTCTTCAGAACATACCGTACGGACGCAGAAGGCACCCATCCACTGCGTACGGGGCGCCCGTATGCGGCGCAGTTACTTCAATACGGCCAAGGCGGCCTCATAATCCGGTTCATTCGTGATCTCCGGCACCAGCTCCTCATACAGAATCTTACCGTTCTCGTCCAGAACCACCACGGCACGCGCCATCAGTCCGGCCAAAGGACCGTCGGTCATCATCAGGCCGTAGCGTTCGGCAAAATCATTGTGCCGGAACACCGACACCGGAATGACCTTGTCTATCCCCTCGGCCACACAAAAGCGCCCCTGTGCGAACGGCAAGTCCATAGAGACCGCCAGCACCACCGTATTTCTCAAAGCAGCCGCTTCCTGATTGAAACGACGCACCGACATAGCACAGACACCGGTATCCAGACTGGGGAAGATATTCAAAACCACCCGGCTGCCGCGCAGATCATACAACGCCAGTTCCGTGAGATTCCCTTTCACACCTGTAAAGTTAGGAGCCTGCATACCGACAGCCGGCAGGTCTCCCTGTGTATGCACTTCGTTTCCTTTAAATGTTATTGTCTTCATATCTTTTCCTTTTTATATAGCAAAAACGTAACAGCTGCAAATATAACAAGATTCGCAACCGTTACGTTTTCCGATATGTCTTTTTAAGGCTATTTTGCTTTCAATAGCATTCGCCCTTCACTGTGCGGATCAATGCACGGCAAGTTTATGGCTCTCCGTCTTTCCTTCGGCATCCGTAAGGCTCAACACCAGCAGTTTGCCCCAACCCTCTTTCAACCGAAAGCTGCGTTTGCCGGTAGAATACAGACGTTTGCCGGCCAGATTAGTCACCTGGGCCTTACACAGATTTCCTCCGTGAATACGCACGATGCTGTCGATGACCTCAACACGAAAGGAAGTGTTCTCCGTACGTATGTCTTTCAAGGCTGTAGCCGTCTGCGAGAAATCAATGGTGTAGACACCGCCTTCCACGGTGGGGAAGCTGATGGTGTTTGTACCCACCACCTCTACCTTCACTTCGTTGCCCTCGGCATCCGTAATCAGCCTGTCCGCAATGCCTGCATAATTTACCACACAGGCACGGCCACCCAAACTCTTGATTACGGCCTTGGTCAAACGTCCTTCTTTCCAGGTCTGATCCACCTCGAATTTACCGATGGCGCGCAGGCCGTTCATGTGACCGTCAGCCCAAACCGAAGGCAAAGCCGGCAACAGCTGCAAGGTGTCGGTATGGCTCTGCAAGCACATCTCGGCAATACCTGCACAGGCACCGAAATTACCGTCGATCTGGAACGGAGCATGCGAATCATAGAGATTGTAATATACACCGCCGCCGCTCACGGAATGATGGCGCAGGGCCAACTCCAGAATATCGTGCGAATGGTCACCGTCGAGCGCACGGGCCCACAGGTTGATCTTCCAGCCCATCGACCACCCGGTGGAGGCATCCCCGCGCAGCTTCATAGAATTGATGGCGGCCTGGAAATACGGGCTGTGCTGCGTCACTTGATTGAAAGGATACAAGCACATCAGGTGCGACATGTGACGATGGCCGTTGGCACCGGCTTTGAACGTGCTGTACTTCCACTCGCGCAGCAAGGGATCACCGGCCTTGACACCGTTGTTCTCACCCCATTCGCCTGTATAGGTCTCGATGGCAAGACCTCTGTCCAATTTGGCAAAGCGGTCTTTCAGATTGCGGCGGGTGAGGACGCCTACTCCGCTCTCGCTTCCCAGGATATCGAACGCTTCCAGCGTATTGGCAAACAAATCATAAACCAGCTGCTGGGCATGTGCCACGGCATTCTCCGTCGGACCGTGCTCGGGCGAATACTCACGCGGGCATTCGTAGGTGCCGTCTGCTCCCTTCACCAGACGCTCTATCCAGAACTGGCAGGCGCTCCACATAGCCGGCAAAGCTTTTTCTTTCAAGAACTCCCGGTCGAGCGTATACCGATAATGCTGCCACAGATGGGTACAATACCAGGCATTCGCTATCACATAGTTGTGCATGAAAGAGCCTACACCGCCAAAAATATTGTTTTCCGTATAGCAGGTCCAGCCTTTGGTTTGCCCGGACGCTCTGGCGTAGCCCTTCCATTCATCATGGTTTACGGCCATATTGTGAATATAGTTCAGGAAAGGCAGATGCATCTCCGAAAGGTTGGTAGGCTCGGCAGGCCAATAGTTCATCTGTACGTTGATATTGGAATGTATGTCCGAGTTCCACGCAGGCTCGGAATTGTTGTTCCAGATACCCTGCAGATTAGAAGGCAGGTCAACACCGCGCGAACTGCTAATCTCCAGATAGCGGCCGTAATGGAAATAAAGTTGCTCAAGCATCAGAGCATAATCTTCCGTACCGGTGGTACGGCCGGCATAAGTACGGATGAGTTCGTCGGTCGGCATCGTGTTTGCAGCACCTTCCAACTCAAAATCCACCCGGTCGTTATACGTGCGGTAGTCCAACACATGAGCGCTGTAAAGAGTACCCCAGTCCTTAGCGGCAGCCTGATCCACCCGGTCCTTGACGGCATTCTCCAATCCGGTCGTTCCCGAAACGTAAGTGGCGGAATAAGGATCAAAATCCGTAGCGCCCACCAGAACAAGCAACACTTCATCGGCACCCTTCACCGTTATTCCTTCTGCCGAAGTCGTGAGGGTACCGCCCACCGGCACCACTTTCAGACGAGCGGCGTAACTGACGGTCTGCAAACGTCCATTAAAGCTGGCATAACCATCTGCATACGTAGTGTTAGCCACGATACCGGGCCGCCCCGAAACCATCGTAAAACGAAGATTGATCTTACCGCCTTGGTCGGCCGTATAACGGGCAGCGATACACCCGTCGGGATAACTGGCAATATATTCCCGGTTGTAAGTCACGCTCTTATCCGGGCTTTTGAAAGATACGGAAGCCGTAGCATTGGACAAGTCCAACTGACGGTAGTAATCCTGAACAGCCTTGCTGGGTCCGAAACCGAAACCGTCTTCAGGAAGGCTCTCCGCATACACACTGCCGAAGTTTTCATAATCGCCATACTCCACTCCGTTGTCGGTATTACGACCGGACCATAGCGTTTTTTCATTGAACTGAATCTCATCTTTATAGATACCGCCGAATATGGAGGCTCCCAACTGACCGTTCCCGACCGGAAGAGAGTATTCCATCCACTGGTCGGAAGCCGTAGTAGCTGCAACCGGCACCGTATACCACAGCGTATGTTTGTTGGCCGGGACGTAGTTTTCAATCCCGATCACCTTATACTCGGAATAAGTCATATCCTCGGAAGCCACAAACTCAACCGGGTTGTTACCGTCACCTGCATTCCAGGCCCCCAACTCCTTACCGGCACCGTAACCTCCCCATTGGTTCATGGACTTACCGTCCGTATTGGAGGCCTGAATTTCCCAGGCCGGAGCATAATTGGAATTGGACGATACGGCCAGAACCAAATGACCCTTGCCGCCTTCGGAAGCGACAAAGCGGGAACCGTTGTATTTCACCGAACGTCCCGATTTGTTCACAAGTTCGAAATCGGACTGTTCGCCCACCAGTTTCCACATTTGTTCGTCAATGGGATCCGACACAGCCGTCATGATATTGACTCCTTCGCCCATATCCTGCAAAGTGGCACCACCGCGCTTGAAACGGACAAAGTACCACTTCTCATTGTCTGACGTACTGAACACGGGGAGTTCGTTCTCGGTAGGTTCGAAACGCAACGGATTATTTTCGTCACCGGCCGTCCACAAGCCCAATGCTTTATCCACACCGGCTCCTCCGAACTGATTCATGGACTGAGCACCATCCTCCGGTTGCAGTTCCCACGCACCGGCATAAGTACCATTGGTAGTGGCAACCAGTTTGAACGTATAGTCCGAAGAAGCAGAGGCCTTAAACCGGCTATCTTCGAAACAAGCTGTACGACCGGCTTGGCTGATCAGCTGAAACGACTCCTGAGTGCCAACCAACTTCCATTTTTGTGCTGCCGAGGCAGGCGAAGAAGCTTTCGTCATCAAATTGGCCCCGTCTCCCATATCCTGCAACACGCCGTTACCTTTGGCAAAGCGGATGAAATACCATGTTTCGGAATCGGCCGAACTGAACTTTGGTGTCAATGTCTGTCCCTGCAAAACCGTTGTAAAGCAAATCAGCCAAAGCAGCGAAAGGCATCTTTTAGCGAGTAATAGAACATTTCTCATAATTTATTTGTTAAGGGTTAAAAATAAACTCTGTATTTTCAAAGGTATCCACGGAAAGGCTTTGGTCTTCCATACACTTATGCGCATCACAGCCCGCAGCAAATTTAAACAAAAAAGTATAAAGAAGTAAAGATAAGTAGATAAATTATTAAAAAAGGTCGATATTAAATGATACAATTCCGGTCATTACTCTCCCGCAGGAAAATAATGACCGGAATACAGGAAGAACGATCATTCGCCCCTTATTGCATTTTCCATTCCTCGCCACAGAGCACCATCGGCAAAGATATTTCTTCTCTCGTGCTATCGCCGAACTGGACCTCCAGAAAAACCAACGCCACATCATTCATAATGGTATCGGAAAGAGCACGCACCGCCACTAGTCCACCCCGCAATTCCTTCTCACGGGCTGCATATTGGGCTGCCAAATCCACCATCTGGTTCCGGTATTCTTCCGTCATGCTGTCGCGATAGGCTATTCCATCGATATAACTGTCGTACTGTCCTTTAACAAGGTAGTCGTAATACATTACCGCCGCCGCTTTCACTTTCTCGTCGGGCGTAGTCTTATGGCATCCCCACAAAAAACATACGGTAAGCCCGACACACCCCCAAAGCCACTTCTTCATACGCCGCACGCTCCTTATTTCTGCCGAATGAAGATATTGATCGGAGTACCGGAGAAATTCCAACGCTCCCGAATCTTATTCTCAAGAAAACGCCGGTAGGGCTCCTTTACGTATTGCGGCAGATTGGCATAAAACACAAACGACGGTATCTGCGTTTCAGGCAACTGCATACAATATTTAATCTTGATGTACTTGCCTTTCATCGAAGGAGGCGGATAAGCCTCGATCAAAGGCAGCATTTCCTCATTCAGCTTGGCTGTCGACACACGGGCCTTACGACTTGTATACACATCTTTTGCCGTCTCCAACACTTTATAGATACGCTGCTTGGTCAGCGCTGAGGCGAAGATAATAGGAAAATCGTCGAAAGGAGCCATGCGATTACGGATGGCATACTCGAATTCTTTCATCACCGCCGTGCTTTTCTCTTCCACCAGATCCCATTTATTAACAACTACAACCAAGCTTTTCTGGTTGCGCTGAATCAACTGGAAAATATTCATATCCTGCGCCTCGATTCCCCGGGTGGCATCAATCATAAGCACACAAACATCCGCATTTTCTATGGCACGGATAGAACGCATTACAGAATAAAATTCCAAATCCTCACTTACTTTATTCTTCTTGCGAATGCCCGCCGTATCGACCAGGTAGAAATCAAATCCGAATTTCGTATAGCGCGTATAAATGGAATCACGGGTAGTGCCCGCTATGTCCGTCACGATATGGCGTTCTTCTCCAATGAAAGCATTTATCAGACTGGATTTGCCTGCATTAGGCCGACCGACAACCGCAAAGCGGGGGATGTTCTCCTCCGTTTCTTCCGCAGTCTGCTTGGGAAATTTGGATATGACCAAGTCCAGCAAATCCCCCGTTCCGCTTCCGGTGGCAGCGGAGATGCAATGCGGATCGCCCAGCCCCAGCGCATAAAATTCCGCTGCTCCGTATATCTGATCGTTATTATCGGTTTTATTAGCCACCAAGATGACCGGTTTCTTGGTCCGGCGCAAGATGTTGGCCACAGCCTCGTCCAAGTCTGTTATGCCGTTGTTCACATCCACCAAGAACAAGATCACGTCGGCTTCTTCCGTAGCCAAAGTCACCTGTTTACGTATTTCCTCTTCAAAAATATCTTCGGAATTAACCACCCATCCTCCGGTATCCACTACCGAAAATTCGTGTCCGGTCCACTCCGACTTCCCGTATTGACGGTCGCGCGTCGTACCGGCCTCATCGCTCACTATCGCATGACGCGTTTTGGTCAGGCGGTTAAATAATGTGGACTTACCTACATTCGGACGTCCCACAATAGCCACTAGATTTCCCATATTCTTACTTCATTATTCGGCTTCACAGCCTGATTGATTAGTCTAAATTATATCCAAAATTCCTCAGTTCACGGTCGGAATTGCGCCAGTCCTTGTCCACCTTTACAAAGGTCTCCAGAAAGATCTTTTTTCCAAAGAAGAGCTCCAGCGACTTCCTTGCTTCACTCGACACTTTCTTCAGCGCCACTCCCTTATGCCCGATGATAATGCCTTTTTGCGAGTCACGCTCTACATAAATCACCACATTGATGTGTATCTTCTCTTTTTCTTCCTTAAACTGTTCCACCACCACTTCCACCGAATAAGGAATCTCCTTGTCGTAATACAACAATATCTTCTCACGCACAATCTCAGTCACGAAGAAACGAGCCGGCTTGTCGGTCCACTGATCCTTTCCGAAATAAGGAGGCGAATCGGGGAGCAGGTCTTTAATGCGATTCAGCACCGTATCGACGTTGAATTTGCAAAGAGCCGAAATCGGAATGATCTCAGCCTCCGGCAACACCTCGTGCCACTGCTCCACCTTCGCTCCAAGCGCCTGCTGATCCGTGAGATCGATCTTATTTATCAACACTATCACAGGAACCTTTATGCGGGCGACCTTATCCAGGAAGTCGGCATTCTTATCCGGTGTCTCCACCATATCAGTCACATAAAGCAGCACATCAGCATCCTGCAAAGCCGACTCCGAGAAACTGAGCATGGATTCCTGAAGCTTATAGTTCGGTTTCAGCACACCGGGAGTGTCCGAGAAACAGATTTGCATATCATCGGTATTGAGGATACCCATAATTCGGTGGCGCGTGGTCTGCGCCTTGAATGTGGCGATGGAAATACGTTCCCCTACCAATAAATTCATCAAGGTGGACTTCCCGACGTTGGGATTCCCTACAATATTGACAAAACCAGCTTTATGTGCCATAATTTTTTTGTTGAATAAAAAAACGCATCTTGACTGCGGATGCGTTTTTTATTAAGGTTTATAATTGTGCGTATTTTCCTTTATCTTTCCGAACCGTCGTAACCCCATTTCATATAGGCCGCGCCCCAGGTAAAACCGGCACCGAAAGCCGTAAAAATCAGATTGTCTCCTTTTTTCAACTGCTTCTCATAATCCCACAAAGCCAACGGCAATGTTCCCGCACTGGTATTTCCGTAACGCTGGATATTCAACATCACCTTTTCCATCGGAAGTTCCAGGCGATGAGCCACCGCTTCGATGATACGGACATTGGCCTGATGCGGTATAACCCAAGCGATGTTGTCCTTATTCAATCCGTTACGCTCAGCAATCAAAGCCGAAGCGTCACTCATGTTGGTCACGGCAAATTTAAATACCGTGCGCCCTTCCTGATGCAAATAATGCAAACGATGGTCCAAAGAAAAATAAGAAGGAGGACAGGCGGATCCGCCGGCTTTCATACACAAGAACGGAAGTCCCTTACCGTCCGTCCGCAGATAAGCGTCTTTCCATCCCAGATCTTCCGTCGTAGGCTCTACCAATACTGCTGCGGCCCCGTCCCCGAAGATCGGACAAGTGGCCCGATCGGTGTAGTCCACCATCGAAGACATCTTATCGGCACCAATCACCATAATCTTCTTGTAACGACCGCTTTGAATGAGAGCGGATGCCGTATCCATAGCGAACAGGAAACCACTGCAAGCCGCCTGCAAATCATATGCGAAAGCATGGGTCAGCCCCAGTTTGCCAATGACGATGGATGCCGTAGAAGGGAAATGATAATCAGGAGTAGAAGTAGACACAATCACACAATCGATCTCCTGCGGATCGACTCCCGTGCGCTGCAACAATTGTTTGGCAGCTTTGCGGGCCATGTAGCTCGTTCCCAATCCTTCTTCATTGAGAATACGTCTCTCTTTCACCCCGATACGGGTCATAATCCATTCGTCGTTGGTATCCACCATACGCGACAACTCATCGTTTGTCAACACGTATTCCGGCACATATCCGCCTACGCCTGTGATTACTGCATTTATCTTTTCCATTTATAATGATGTTCGTTCTAAAAAAAAGTAGCCGGAGAGCACATTCACCCTCTGGCTATATTCTTCCTGTCACCGTATTAAACAGCTGCTTCTTTCTCGATAGCAACTTTACCGCGATAATAACCGCAAGTGGGGCATACAGTGTGATAAATGTAGAAAGCGCCGCAATTAGGGCAAACTGCCAGTGTCGGAGCTACTGCTTTATCGTGGGTTCTTCTTTTAAGAGTTCTCGTCTTTGACTGTCTTCTTTTAGGATGTGCCATTTTTCAAACAATTTAATTATTATCTAATATTTTCTTCAATTCGTTCCATCTCGGATCTATCGGACGCTGTTCTTCCGTCTCTGCATCTTCCGGTGTGTCGTCCGTCTCCGCATTTTCCTGTTCTACGGCCCAATGTTCGTTTAATACGCCCATCATCTCATTGTTGCACGCCCCCGGTTCATGAACATGTTTCAAAGGAACTTCCAAAGCGATAAACTCATAAAGGTTCCATGCAATATCCACGACCCCGTCTTCGTAAGGAATTGTCACAAACTCACCGTCATCCGAATAATCTTCTCCCAACTTGACTTTCATCGTACAGGCCGTCTCGACAGGCAGTTCCATAGCATCCAGACATCTGTCGCACGCCACCACCACCGTTCCCGCTATACGAAAAGCAAAGAGAAAGACACCGGCTGTTTTCCGTACCGACAAATCAACCGTCAGGCGTCCGCTTTCAATCTCGGGCCCCTGGACAGCCTTGAAAAAAGCATCGTCAACCACATACCGAAACGTTTGAGAATCAGCACGCATGTTCTTCAGGTCTATTTTGTAGGCGTCCAGCGTATTCATTTGGGTTGCAAAGTTATAAAAAAATAAGTTATGCGGACAAGAAAAACTGAAAAATCTTAATTTTTACTGCTTTTTCAACTCAATACGGAAAGTCGTTCCCTTGCCCACCTCTGAGTTTTTCACAAATATACGCCCTTTGTGATACTCTTCAATGATACGTTTGGCCAGCGAAAGGCCCAGTCCCCATCCTCGTTTCTTAGTGGTGAATCCCGGTGTGAAGACACTGTTGTAGTGGTTCTTGGAGATTCCTTTCCCCGTATCGGACACCTCCACCACATAGCATCCGCTCTCTTCAAATGCCGTCAGAACAATATGTCCCTGCCCGTTCATGGCATCAATGGCGTTCTTGCACAGATTCTCTATCACCCATTCAAAAAGAGGGGCGCTCATCCGCACAATCAAAGGTTGTTCCGGGAGCCGGCAATCCATAACGACCTTGTTCGACGTACGACGCGAGATATACTCCATCACATGGTCGACCACTTCATTCAGATTCTCCGGCTGGGGTTCGGGCAGAGACCCTATCTTGGAAAAGCGTTCGGCTATGATCTGCAAGCGTTTCACGTCCTTGTTCATCTCCGGGATAAGTTCATCGTCGGGATAGTTTTCGTGCAAGATCTCCACCCAGGCCATCAGCGAAGAGATGGGCGTCCCCAGCTGATGCGCCGTTTCCTTCGACAATCCCACCCATACTTTGTTCTGTTCCGCTTTTTTGGAGCTGAGCAATGCAAAAATAGCCACAACGACGAAAACCAGCACCACGCCCAGTTGCACATAGGGATAGGAAGCCAGCCGTTTGAGCATGATGGATTCGTCAAAACATATTTCCATGTAATCGGGATGTTGCAGCGTATCGCCCGCATTCAGATCGATACGCACCGACTGCCCGGCCTGTTTCATAACCGTCGCCATGCGCTTCACTTCATCCAGCGAATCGGCCTTGTTCACCGCTTTCAATGTAAGGTTGCGATATGTCTGCACGTTTCCGGCTTGGTCCAGCACAATCACAGGAATCGTATTGTTTCCGTTTATCACCTGCAACACCAAGGTCAGGTCGGTATTTTCATCGGCATGGTTCAACGAGCGCATGGCCTCGGCCCATACGCCCATATTGTTACGCTCTTCGTTCGACAGGTCCTTGACCAGAAAATGCGACACGACCAACGAAGCCACCGAAATAATGACGGCCATCACCACCAAAAGGATCTTCACCTGGCGAATCCGATCAACCCATTGCATAAATCTTTGTCTGCTCTTACGTTACAAAATGAACGGGAAAAAAATTTTTTTATTGCAAAAAGCGGCTTCTATTTCATTATTATAAGATTAAGAGCTATCTTTGTCGGCATGAAAAAGTGTTCTATTCTTTTACTCCTCAGTATGCTGTCAACCGTTTTGTCTTCCTGCCGTTCCGACGACGGCGTTCTGCCCGACAGCACGAAACCGACATCCTATGCCAAAGTGGTGATAGCCTACATCATGGCGGAAAACTCCCTGTCCAACCTCTCGCTACTGGACATACGGGAAATGGAAACCGGTTCCGGCGACATCCCGGAAGACTGCCGGCTGATTACCTTCATCGACAACGCGGGCAGTCCGCGTATTTACGAATTCAGCAAATGGGGGAAAAGAACCTTGTGGGACTTCGACACCGATTTCTGTAGCACGGACTCGGCACAGATGGAAACGCTCCTCTCCTCCATCATCCAAATGTATCCGGCAGCCGACTATGGTCTTGTGCTTTGGTCGCACGGCAGCGGCTGGATTCCCCAACACACGGATTTCCAGACCGCCCGGCGGGGCAAGCAACGCACCATCGGCATCGACAATAATAAGAACAACCTGTCCAACACGGGAAAAGAGATGAATATCATCACATTGAAACACGTGTTGGAGCACCACCCCAAAATGGAATTCATCTATTTCGACGCCTGTTATATGCAAGGCATCGAAACCGCCTACGAACTGAAGGATGTAACGGACTACCTGATCGGATCACCGGCCGAAACACCGGGACACGGAGCGCCTTATGACAAAATCATGTCCGACTTCTTCAAACGCCCCCTGCAACCGGAAACGCTCATCAACAAGGTATATGAATCTTACCTACATGCGGGCGGCATCCTGCTGTCAGCCGTACGATGCAGCGAACTGGAGAATCTGGCAACAGCAACGCGTCCTCATATCCGGGAGTTATTCGCCGGAAAAGCCGAGCCCGGCACTTCCGGCGTACAAGCGTATGCCGCCTATTGCTCCCAGACGTTATACCGCCCGGAATTTTTCGACATGAACGGGTTCTTGTTCAATCATCTTGATGCAGAGACTTACGAGACGTGGAAGACACAATTCGACAAGACGGTCATCGCCCGTGCGGCCACTCCCTATTGGACCAGCAGCATCTCACCGTACTATTTTACGCCGAAACTCACCGACAAGGAGCATTACGGCGGATTGTCCTGGTTTGTTCCGGCAGAAAAATACGACCCGCAGGGGTGGAACAACGATTTCAGGGAAACCGCCTGGTATTTCGAAGCCGGGTGGGCATCCACCGGCTGGTAAAGCTCTCTCACTCCATCCCGGCTTCCTTCAACCGTTCGCGGATAAGGAACAGATGAGCGATGTAACCGCTAAAAGTCGGCGTGGGACCTTTCTCCGTGATAACTCCTATCATACGCTTCACCGTATGCGGCAAATTCTCCGTATGGCTCGACCGGTTGATCTGCAATGTCGCCGGCAACCGGTCCTTACGAGTTTCAAACCATGCTATCAAATCCTGGATTTCCTCTTTCGTGAACTCCGGCTTAAACGTATATATATTCTTTAGCTCTTCCATACGGTATTCTCGGTTGTCTATATGTCCGTTGCCGGCAAAGGTACGCAATTATACCGTTCGCCGCTACATTCCTTTTCCTTTTTTTCGCAGGCTTCAAAGCAGAGGCTTCCGTCGCCTTCGTCAACCGACCTTCTTACCTTGCCGCCGCAAAATTGCACGGACGCAGACTTAAACTTCAAGGTTCCGGCCCGGTTTTTTCAAACCGTACCGACATTTGTTCCCTTCAAGACACAGGATGTACAGACCGAACTTTGATTTCCACACATCAAAGTTTGATTTCAACTTACAACGCCGGTCCTGCCAAACAGTCGTCCCGGCCTGTCGGGTTTATCCTTGGCACATGCTTAACAAAAACGCATCTTGCCGGACCTTCCAATGCGGCCCGGCAAGATGCGTCTGTAATGCCGTAATTTATAAACACTGAGGCTCAGGTCCGCAGAAGACTTGCCGCCGTCATCGTTGTTTGTCCGAGAAAAGGTCCCCCGAACCGTCAATGCACCACCACTTTCTTCCGATTGACGATATAGACACCCGGGGCCAGCAGCGAAACATCGCTCCCGACCGGACGGACGATTTTTCCGTCAAGGGTATAAACGGCCGATGCATCGGGCGCCGCCCCTCCGGCTTCTACGGAAACAAGACCGTCGGGCGTATCTCCGCCTTCGCCGCAGGCAATCTCAACGCGTTCGGGCATACAGGCCTCGTCCACCGGCAAGCAAAGACGGAAAACGGAAGTCGTGGCCTGCGCCGGGGCGGGGACAAAAGCGTCGCCCGCCTCGTTCAGCAGAAAGAATTGTCGCCCGCCCGAAGCGGAACCGGTTTCGAAACAACCCGTCACCCCTTGCCGCACCACCGGCACCGCCGTGGCAAACAGACCGCGAAATTCCACCTCGGCATCCACCTCGGCCGGTTCCCGGCCCGTGTATCTCATCAGATAAGGGCAACCGGCCTCCAGTGCATCGACCGCTTCGGTCCGCAAACGCACCGCACCGTTGTCACCGACCGTCGTGGCGGCAAAGCGGTAGAAAGTGAAATTCTTCGGCATACGCGCCGCCTCCACAGCAAAAGGCAGGCACAAACCCTCGCAACGCCCGCTGCGCGATACCAACCGGGTATAGAACAGAGAATCAGTGCCGGAGATCGCTTCCCGCAATTGTTCGGCGGCCTCGTCGGCCACCCCGTAGCGCCGATACACTTTCCATCGGTTGGTGCCAGCCTCGTTACCGAAAGCGTTCACACCGGAGTTTTTCCCGTTGTCGAAGAAAAACACGTAATTGCCCCGGCGCCGCCCGCCTTCGGTCTGACGATAAAGGTCCGTCGTCCCGTTGGCATCCATATCCAGTCCCCAGCGCCGCCCCACGGCGTTCCATGATAGCATCTTCCCGCCGTCGTTCAGCGCATTCAGACACAACCCCGATGTGCTTCGCAGCAAAGCGCCGAAACTGTCTTTCCCGTCGGTCCGTACGGTGGCGGGTTCCTCGATCAGAAAACTCACCGCATGACTTTCCGGCGCACCGGTCACAAACTCCCCTTCCGTTTGTCCGTGTGCGCCACACCACCCCAGAAAGCGACCCGAATGGCCGCCGTGCACCGTTTCCTGGATTTTAATTTCGGAGCCGGCCGGGAGTTGTGCTGTATGGTGCACCGGCTTCCAAAAACTTTCGAGCATGGCGCGGTCGTCATCCGCTACAGGCCCTGTGGTAAACTCATAATCGCCCGATCCGACGCGCACAACGGCCTTACCGCCCTGGTAGCTGACCGTCAGGATACCGTTCTTTCCGGCCTCCAAAGCCTCCCCATCTTCCAGCAACACGCTTTCGCCATCGGCCAGCGGCACACGGATAGTGGCCACGGTATTGGCCGGCACGCTGAACCGGTAGCGGTAGCCGCCTCCGGTGTACCTCCGCCAGGCAGAGCGCACAAGGCCGTAAACCGTTTGCGAAGATACGTCCGCACTGTTCATATCGGCCGGGATCCACGGGGCCAGTTCTATCTCGTCGAATGCCGTCCCCGCATTCTTTATACCGCCCAATTCGCTAAAGAACCATTCCTCGATATGATCCATCATACAATGGTTTTGGGAGTTGTCGGCACGGTTCATATCCCAATATTCCGGAGTTGTGGTGCATCCGCTTTTGACAAAGAAACCGTAGCTTGGATAGTCCGTCTGGTTGGCCATCCGGTACACCACATCGTTGTAGCCGTACTTGGCCAGCGACATCAGCACCGGCTTCAGGCCGATCTCACCGGTGCGGATACGATAATTGTCGGCCCGCACCTTCTCGGCCAGTTTGGCGGCCACAGCCTCTTCGTTGCCCTCTTCCACCAGTCCGTAGTAGAGCGCCATGCCGTATTCGGCCTGATTGCCGTTGTTATACACATGGCCCGCCTTGAAGAAACGTTCGTTGAAAGCCTTCTTCACGCGAGCGGCCAAATCGATATATCGGGCAGCATCGTCCGGCTGGTCCATCTCCGTCGCCATCTCGGCCATCGCCTGCAACAAATGGTAATAGGTGGTGGTGATGGTAAATTCGGTAGGCGTCTGCACGGCCAGCCCGCAAGAACTCTGTCCCCAGTCGGAGAGCACACTGTAGTTTTGCATGATATAACCGCTGGTACGGGTCGTATAGTAATCCATCAGCCGCTTCATCTGCGGATAATAACGCTTCATCAGCGAACGGTCGCCGTAAGTCTTCATGCTGCGATAAGGCACGAGGATAGCCGTGCCGCCCCAATTGGGATCGTCGGGAAACACATTCATGAACCAAGGTGCCGTGCTGGGTACAAAACCGTTGTCGCCCTGTGCATCGAAACAATCCATTACTACCTTACCCCAGAATGTGGTCATATCGTAGTTATAGCAGAGCGAGTTGAACATCTCGTTGGGCACATCGAGCCATCCCAGTTTCTCGCGCTGGGGACAGTCGGTGATGGTATTGTAGAGCTGGCTCTGTATGGCATCGCGACACAGGGTGTGGATGTCGTTAAGCAACGTATTGCCGGTGGCGAACGAACCGGTATAGGCCATATTGGAACGGATGCGTTCGGCGGTAAAATCGGACGGCGAGGGTGCCTCATCCAAACCGCTCACCTGCATATAGCGGAAACCGTGGTACATAAACTCAGGGCCCCATGTCTCTTCAACACCGTCGCGGGCAAAGGTATATTCTTCGTAGACCACACTCGTTCCGGTGTACCAGTTGTCGATGTAACCGTTGCCGTTGGCATCCAGGCGCTCGAACTCGCGCAGACGGATGGTCTGCCCTTTACGGCCTTTCAGCGTGAAGCGGTAGGTGCCGGCGTAGTTGCGTCCGAAATCAATCATGTAGTCGCCGTTGCTCATTTTCCTTACTCCTACAGCCGGCCAGGTCTCCACCACACGCAGCGGTTCGTAGGAGCGGGCCTTCAAGACGCCGGGACGTGAGAAGCTCTTGTTCACATGTCCGAACCGGAACGAAGGCGTCACCTCGCGCACCGGTTTCCAGGCGGAAAAATCGTAATCCGCCCGTTCCACCCGGGCGTCGTACAGGCGGGCGTCATAGTCCTCGCCGCCCCACCAGTTGCTGCCCGTGGTGGGCGAAGCCGCACAACGCCAACTGCCGTCCGTCACGACACGGTCGGCGGTGCCGTCGGTATATTCCACAAACAATTCGGCCAGCAGACTGGTGTTTCCGCTGTTCCGAATCTCGCCTTTGGAATAGCGCCCGCTCACAGCGGTCACGTTGAACAGGCCGCCCGCCACCTGCGCCAGAAGGGCATTTCGTCCGCTGCGAACCAGCGAAGTCACATCGTAGGTGCTATACAGCACACTCTTTCCGTATTCCGATTCTCCCGGTTCCAGACGGTTCTCGGTAACAGGCTGTCCGTTCAGTTTCAGCGTAAAGACGCCCAAAGCCGAAGCATAGATGCGGGCACGCTTCACTTCCTTACCGGCCGGCAAAGTAAAACTGCGGCCGAAGTACGGGATATTGCCCGTCTGCGTGGCCGAGAACGAAGGCATAGCGCCATCCGTCACCTCATGACGCGTAGCATAGACCGTGCCATTGTCCGAGGTCTGAATCGTATACGACGCCGGGAAATTGGCAGCCAGACCTTTGTCTGTCTTGGCCGACACATCCTGGCGGGGATAAAGCACAATGCGGTCGATGGTGCGCGCCTCACCCAGATCGGCCGTTATGCAGACGTGCTGATCGGGGTTGCTTTTTTGCATCGTGGTATAGCCCATGCGGGCGTTATCACCCTGAATGATGCCGTCGTTGATGAACTTGAGGTTCCATTGGGCATACTGTTCCCAGCTTTCGCTGGCCGTAAAAGTGGCGTTGCGGGCCACATTGGTACCATCGCTGTAGATCTCCACTTCGGCCAACTGGGCAAAATAGAAATTGGGATCGTTAGCAGCCGGAATACCCAACTTGGTCATATCGATCCTGACGTATCGGCAGGTAACAGGCTCTTCCAAGTCGATAACCGCCTGGCCTGTCGGTTCCGCAATATTTGCCTCGATCCATCGGGCCGACCATTCGTCCGGGTTCATGAAAGCGGTCTCGAACGAACTGGAAGCGGTAGCCTCATCGCCGTTATCGCCCACCACCGTCACAGCCCAGCTGTATGCGGTACGCGACTTCAGGGGCGTACCGTCGTACTCGATATTGTTCTGGAGCGCCGAAGTGATAAGACCGGAGTTCCACACTTCGTTACCCTCCTCGTCGGCCACCGTCACCCGATAGGCGCGCTGACGGAACCCGCGTTCATCGCTCACCGTCTGCCAGCTGAACGTCGGGACAGACCAATCGATACCGACAGGGGCAGACAAACCGGAAACTTTCAGGCCGGCCACCTTAAAAGCAGCTTGTGCCAACCCCACGTGCAGCAACAGAGCAGCCATAAAAAAGATGCGTTTCATAAGTTGAAATTTTGGTTATGTTATTCATGTGTATGCTATACGGACCCAGTTAACAACGGCAAATATAACCTAAGAAAGAGTTGCTAACCAACCCCGTACATATTTTTGAACCAAAAGAACGAGGATTTGAACCGTTTGGTTGAACGATTCGCAAAGGACAGAAACAGAAGGAGCGAAAATAAAAAACAGCCGACCGAACGCCATACCCGGCTACGAGCGCACCTCGGACGGAGAAATACCGAACGTCTCTTTATAACACCGCCCCAGATAGGTCACGCTCATACCCACCCCGGCAGCTGTCTCCGACACGCTATGACCGGCTTGGAGCAACAGACGGGCACGCAGCAGGCGACGATGACGGATATATTCGTTGGGCGACATATCGGTGGCCGCCTTCAGGCGCCGGTAAAGAGTGGAGGGACTCATACAAAGTTCCTGTGCCAAACGGTTCTTGTCGAAACCGGGTTCGGGCATGAGACGATCTACCACTTGCTCGGTTTTCTCCAGCAGCTGCCGGTCTACCGAAGAAAGAGATGCCGTCTCGGACGTATCTGTCGGATCGACCGCCGACACGGGATCAGCAGCGGACGCCGTAACCTCCCTGCGCCGCCGAGCTCGCCGAGCGAAAAAGCCGCCGATCAACAACAATCCCAAGCTCGCTACGGTCCACCCGACAACGCGTAACCCGGAACGACGTACGCTGATTATCGTACAGACAGGAGCACCATCCGGCCAAGAATCGCCGATGAAACGTACACTCGTTTCCAGCCAGTGTGCACCGCCCGACAGGCTTCCGAGCGCTATGCGGCGGGCGTCGCCCATCTCGTGCCACACACCACCGTCCAACCGGTATCGGAACTCAACTTTGTCGGTCAGGGCAATATCCGGCATACAAAGCGTGGCGGTATAGGTGTCATCGGATGCAGGTCCGATAACGGAGACGGTATAGCCCGGCAAGTTCCGACGAAGGCCCGAAGGCACCGTATACATAATCAGATTGCCATCGCCCGCCCATAGGACACGTCGCCCGGATAGGGGGAGCACAGCGTTCATCTGGAACAGGTGGGTACCGGTACGTGAAACGGGATAACATAGCTGTGCGCGACAATCTTTTCCTTCGCTTCCTATACCTATTATATATAGGCCGTCGGGCGTGGAGCACCAGAGCCTCCCGCTGTCGGTTTCGGCCAATGCCTGTATGACGGGATGCGCCAACCCTTCTTCTTCGCGCAACACTTCTACGGAAGGCCGCTGCGAAGAAGCCGACAGGCGGATGCGCGCCAATCCGTCCTCGCTGGCCGCCCACACACTTCCGTCGCTGCCTTCGAGCAGGGAGGTAACAGCCTTATCGGGCAATCCGTCCGCATATCCGATGCGGCAACGAACACGCATATCGGGCCGTAATACCGTCAAGCCGTTCAACGCACTTCCGCACCACAAGTTCCCTTGGGTGTCGGACAACAGTGAATAGATATACTGATCGGGAAGAGAAGAGTTCTTCTCCGTATAGCAGTCGAATGCCTCCGTATCGGGATCAATGAGGAACAACCCCTGATACGTGCCTGCCACCAAACGATCATGCCAACGTGCAAGGCTCCACACGTATATGGTACGACCGCCGTCATTGTCCGTAAGGAGCACCTTACGGATAGTACCGTCACGATGGTTCCAGCGGTACAACCCGTGCATCTCGGTACCGATCCACATGTCACCGTCCGGCATCCGCTGCAACGCCATGACCGTATTGCTGCCCAGATGGCTGTTGGCAGTCGTGAAAGTCTGCACGGTACCGTCCGGTGCCGTCACCCTGATACCGTCCGACTGTGTTCCGGTCCAGATACGTCCCTCTGCGTCACGTTCCAGCACCCGGGCGGTTGTCGTCCCCGCTTCGTAACGAAACGCCGGGGATTCATGCAGGCGTACCTGTACTCCCTTGCGGTCGGTCCCCACCCATAGGTTGCCGAATTTATCCGGCAGGACACAACGGACAAGTGCCGTCTCTCCTTCACCGAAACAAGGGAGTGCGACTTCTTTCAGGACATCGGAGCCGGGAACGACCGATTCGCTCCGTTCCGACAAAGGGAAACGGTTCAGGTCAAGCGTCCACAGTCCCATGTCACGGGTCGAAATCCACAGCGTATCCCGTTTGATAAGCAGTTGGCAAACAAGTCCCCGTATTCCCGATACCGGCACGGGGGCTTCACCTTGCGGCGGCAAATAGGCCAGGCCTTTCTCCGTACCGAGCCACAGGCGTCCTTTGCTGTCTTCTACAAGACTACGCACGCCGTCCTCGGCCGGAGAACGATCCGGGAAACAAACAATAACGGGAATATTCCGCACAGAGCGGTTCTTTAAGTCAATACGGGAGAGGCCGTTTCTGACATGTCCGGCGTAAAGCATGCTGTCGGCAGTCTCCAGCAGACACCACATGGCATCCGATACAAACGCCGGTAACGTATGGTGATTGATCAACGTGAAATCATCCGTCCGGCGATTATAATGACTGATTCCACCCATATAGGACGTCAACCAGATGCCGCCCGCACGCGATGGCGAAATAGAAGTGACACTGTTATCTACAATACAACCGGATCGCCCGTCCGACTGATAATGAGTAAAGACACCGGTCCGGTAATTGTATGCGTCCAATCCGTCACGCTGCGTTGCGATCCATATAACAGGCGCTTCCGGGTCGGGCCATACCTTGTTCAGATCATTTGCTATGATCCTTCCGGCTTCAGGATGCCGGCTGCGCGTAAACATCTGCAAACCGTTCCCGTCATACAAGGCCAAGCCTCCCGTAGTGGCCATCCAAACACGGCCTTCTTCGTCCTGCGCCAAGTCCATGACACAGTCGCTTCCCAGCCCTCGGCGCGTACCGAAATCCTCCCACTCCGACGGCTGCGCCGCAACAGAGATCAAACAAAGAAAACCGATAAGGCTATACAACCACCGCATCATCACACCTCCATGAATCAGTCCACAGGAACGCACGACGCATGCGCCGGATTTTCCTCTCCCCTGACACGCGAACACACCGCACCGTGACTAACGAAATTCGTCCTCTCCAACATTTTACGGGCGCAGGCATAGCCTTCTTCATAGAGAACGGTGAGTTTCTTTACGTCTTTCTCCATCCGCCCCACTTCTATAGGCCGTTCGGGCCGAATGGCCAGCACCCGTCCTTCTTCCTCCAGCCGTTCCACCATTTCCAATTGCCGGTTATAACATTCGCAGCGATGACTGAGTACTACCCGAAGACGCGGGAAACGTTTATAAATGAAATGCGGGATCTTGATGTCACGTTCCGACTTACGGTAACCCTTGTTGCGGGTCAGCACCACCACATTGTTCAGGAATCCCAAGTTTTGCGCCCGTTCCACAGGAATGGAGTCCACAATCCCCCCGTCCAGCATAGGCGTATGATCAACGAATACAACGGGACAGACATAGGGAAGACTACTGGATGCCTTGGCAATCAGCAGCAGACGCTCCCAGTTGCCTTTCTCCGTCAGGTAACAAGCCTGCCCAGTAAGGCAATTGGTCGTAACCATCTCAAATTCGCAAGGGTTACGACGATAAGCCTCAAAATCATACGGCACTATCTTCTCGGGAAAATCACGATAAAGCAAATGCTGGTCAAGGATGCTCCGCTGTGTCCACAAGTACTTCATACCGATATACCGGTATTTCTCCAGCAAATCAATGTTGCTGAATTTGGCCCGTCCCCGTTGCCCGCTCATATAAGACAGTCCGTTACAGGCTCCGGCAGATACCCCCACTATATAAGGGAAGCGTAATCCGCAATCCAGAAAGTAGTCCAGCACACCGCAAGTGAAAACTCCCCGCATGCCGCCTCCTTCCAGAACAAGCCCCGTTTTGTCGTTAATCTCCATACCTTATTAAAATTACAACAAAGATAGCCGTTTTTCAAAATAAAATAACTAATTTTGCCTCAATAAACCATTTATTAATCCTCTTTATCTATTTTTAATATGTTATTCAGCAAGCCTACCTATGTCGAACGCCGGGCGATATTAAAAAGCCGGATCAAAAGCGGCCTGATCCTCTTTTTCGGTAATAACGACTCTCCCGTCAACTATCCTTCTAACGTATATAAGTTCCGCCAGGACAGCAGTTTTCTATATTACTTCGGACTGCAGCGTGAAGGGCTGGTAGGAATTATTGATGTAGATGCCGACCGGGAATACCTGATTGGAAACGACATAGATATAGAGGACATCGTATGGTTCGGTTCCGTAGATAATGTACAGGCTTTGGCCGAACAGACCGGGATCTCCCATACCGCCCCCCTGTCGCAACTGGCTGTTATGATCGATCAGGCCCGGGCACAAGGTCGCCGCATTCACTTCCTGCCCCCCTATCGTCACAATACGATGATTCAATTAATGGACCTTACGGGCATTCATCCTTCCCGGCAACGCGAAGCGGCTTCACTGGAACTTATAAAGGCTGTTGTAGACCAACGGGCCGTAAAAAGCGCCGAAGAGATCGCCGAAATCGAGAAAGCCTGCGCCATCGGCTACGAAATGCACACAACCGCCATGCGGATGTGCCGGCCGGGTGTCACGGAGCAGGAAATCGCCGGTGCCATCAGCGGCATCGCCTCTTCCCGTGGATGTATCGTTTCTTTCCCCTCCATCTTATCCATGCACGGAGAGATCATGCACGGTTATCCTTCTCCCCGTCCGCTGGAAGCCGGGCGGCTGATGCTATGCGATGCCGGAGCCGAAACCAATGAGAACTATTGTTCCGACAACACACGCACCACCCCGATCAGCGGTACATTCGACCCACGCCAGCGGGATATATACAGCATCGTCGAGGCTTGTCACGACTACGCTATCGAACTGGCGCGCCCCGGCGTGAAATGGTGGGACGTACATATGGGTGTGGCCACTCTCATGACCGAACGCCTGAAAGAGCTGGGATTGATGAAGGGCGACACCGAAGAAGCGGTACGTGCCGGCGCACACGCCCTTTTCTTCCCTCACGGACTGGGGCACATGATGGGCATGGACGTGCACGACATGGAAGGGCTCGGCCAACAATATGTAGGCTTTGACGACGAAGTGCGCCCCTCCACCCAATTCGGTACCAACTGCCTGCGTTGCGGCCGTCGCCTGCAAGAAGGATGGGTTATGACCGACGAACCGGGCATCTACTTCATCCCGGCTTTGATCGACGACTGGAAAAACAAAGGTATCAACAAGGACTTCATTCATTTTGACAAACTGGAGGCTTACAAGGATTTCGGAGGGATCCGTATTGAGGATGACATCCTGATCACAGCCGACGGTTGCCGCTATCTCGGGAAAGACCGTATCCCCTATCACATTGACGAGGTAGAGGCATTTATGGCAGCAAACAAACAATAACAACATTATACACTATCTTATGAAAAGAACTTTATTAACTGCCGCGCTGGCGCTGTTTGCCATCGGCATGTCTGCTCAGGAGAACACCTCCTCCACCGAAGAAAAAAAGCCTGAGGGCTTCGTATTCACCACCGTCAAGGAGCTTCCGCATTCTCCCATCCGCAACCAGAATCAGAGCGGCACCTGCTGGTGCTTCAGTTCATTGTCGTTCTTCGAAGCCGAATTGTTGCGCATGGGCAAAGGACAGCACGACCTTTGCGAGATGTTCGTCGTACATAAAACAATGGAAGACCGCGCACAAGCCGCCGTACGCACCCACGGAGATGTTTCCTATTCTCAGGGAGGCAGTTTCTATGACGTAGTGTACTGTCTGGAAAACTACGGAATCTGCCCGCAGGAAGCCATGCCGCAACCCGGAACACTCTACGGCGACACACTTCCCAACCATAACGAAGTGGACCTTGTAGCCACCGCGTTCGTGAACGCATTGTCCAAAAGCAAATTAAAGAAACTTACTCCCGTGTGGCAACAAGCTTTCTCCGGTATCTACGACGCCTATCTCGGCAAGTGTCCCGAGAAGTTCACCTACCAGGGCAAGGAATATACACCGAAAGAATATGCCAAGAGCCTGGGATTGAACATGGAGGATTATGTATCGCTGACCTCTTTCACGCACCATCCTTTCTACAAGCCGTTTGTTATCGAAGTGCAGGACAACTGGCGTTGGGCACAGTCTTACAACCTGCCGCTGGATGAGTTCATGGCTGTATTCGACAATGCCATCCACAACGGTTATCCCATTGCCTGGGGCAGCGACGTAAGCGAAGCCGGTTTCACCCGCGACGGTATCGCCGTTATGCCGGATATGGAGAAAGCCGCCGATCTGACCGGCTCCGATGCCGCCCGCTGGCTGGGCCTCTCCCCCGCCGCCAAGCGCTCGGAAGCTACCAAGCAGCCTTCTCCCGAAATCAAAGTCACTCAGGAAATGCGCCAGCAGGCCTACGACAACTGGGAAACGACCGACGACCACGGCATGATGATCTTCGGTATCGCCAAAGACCAGACCGGCAAAGAATACTACATGGTGCAGAACTCTTGGGGACACGCCGGTAAATACAAAGGTATCTGGTATGCTTCCAAAGCTTTCACGGCCTACAAGACAATGAATATCCTTGTCAACAAAAACGCCATACCGAAAGCTACACTGAAAAAACTGGGGCTTAAATAAAGTAAAGGGGCCCGAATCCTAACAAGTTATAAAAAAAGCGCAGTTTATGAGTTTTTTCTCATAAACTGCGCTTTTTCTTGTATTTTTTTCCTACTTTTACGTATCATAAGGGGTGTAGCGTCTGGCCTGCACCCTTTTCACTGACGAAGAAGAAAGAAAAAATAATATATAAAATGAACTACAGATGGAACTACGAATCTCCTACCCCCGAACAACAGGAAGCAGCTAAAGCGTTGGCCAAGGAGCTCGGCATCAATCCGGTGCTGGGCAAATTGCTTCTGGATCGCGGCATCGGAAGTGCCGCCGAAGCCAGACGTTTTTTCCGTCCGCAGCTTAATGAGCTGCTGAATCCGTTCCTGTTTAAGGATATGGGCAAAGCTGTGAACAGGCTTAACGAAGCCCTGGGACGCAAGGAACGGATATTGGTTTACGGAGATTATGATGTAGACGGATGCACGGCAGTGGCACTCGTCTATAAATTCTTGCAACAATTTTATTCCAACATCGACTACTACATTCCCGACCGTTATGAGGAAGGATACGGCGTATCCGTCAAGGGAGTGGACTACGCCCGGGAAACGGGGGTCAAACTGATCATCGTGCTGGACTGCGGTATCAAAGCCGTGGAAGAGATTGCCTATGCCAAAGAACAGGGCATCGATTTCATCATTTGCGACCACCACGTGCCCGACGACATATTGCCCCCTGCCGTAGCCATCCTGAACGCCAAACGGCGGGATGCCACTTATCCTTACCCGCACCTGTCGGGATGCGGGGTAGGTTTCAAATTCATGCAAGCCTTTGCCCAAAGCAACGGAATCGAGTTCAGCCAGCTGATACCGTTGTTGGACCTGTGCGCCGTCAGTATCGCATCGGACATTGTGCCCATCCTGGGCGAGAACCGTATCTTGGCCTATCACGGTCTCAGACAGCTCAACTCCAACCCGAGCATCGGTCTGAAAGCCATCATCGACATCTGCGGCCTGACCGACCGTGAGATTACCATGAGCGACATCATTTTCAAGATCGGTCCCCGCATCAACGCTTCCGGCCGTATCCAAAACGGGAAAGAAGCCGTTGCACTGCTCATCGAACGGGATTATAACCCGGCGTTCGAGAAGGCCGCACAGATCAATTACTACAACGAACAGCGAAAGGATCTGGACAAATCCATGACGGAGGAGGCCAACTCCATTGTCGACAAGCTGGACCACAGCCGCGAACAGCGCTCGATTGTCATCTACAACGAAGAATGGCACAAAGGCGTTATCGGCATCGTAGCTTCGCGTCTGACCGAAGTCTATTACCGTCCTTCGGTAGTACTGACCCGCACCAACGACCTGGCCACGGGTTCAGCCCGTTCGGTAGCCGGTTTCGACGTGTACAAGGCGATTGAAAGTTGTCGCGACCTGCTTGAAAATTTCGGCGGACACACATACGCCGCAGGCCTTTCGATGAAAGTGGAGAACGTACCCGAGTTTACCCGACGCTTCGAGGCATACGTAGAGCAGCATATTCTGCCCGAACAGACGTACGCGATACTCAATATCGACGGCAAACTGGACTTCCGGGAAATCACCCATCGGTTCTACAACGACCTGAAACGCTTTATGCCATTCGGCCCTGAAAATCCCAAACCGCTGTTCTGTACGCTCCGGGTGTACGACTACGGCACCAGCAAAGTGGTGGGCCGCGAGCAGGAGCATATCAAACTGGAACTGGTGGACAACAAGAGCAACAATGTCATGAACGGTATTGCCTTCGGACAAAGTTCGCAGGCCCGGTACATCAAAACCAAACAGGCCTTCGACATTTGCTATACCGTAGAGGAGAACACACACAAACGCGGTGAAGTGCAGTTGCAAATCGAAGACATACGCCCCACCGGCAAAGAATAACGCATCCGGCTCAGCCCAACCATTCATGGAAGACGACCGTTACCTTTCCATCCTGCGCCGGTACTGGGGATATGCCGATTTTCGCGGCATACAGCGCGACATCATCGAAAGCATCGGCAGCGGACACGACACCTTGGGACTGATGCCTACAGGCGGCGGCAAGTCGGTGACTTTCCAGGTACCGGCCTTGGCGCAGGAGGGCATCTGCCTTGTCGTCACACCGCTCATCGCTTTGATGAAAGACCAGGTACAGCAGCTGCGCCGGCGCGGCATCAAAGCGGCGGCCGTCTACTCCGGTCTTTCGCGCGAGGAAATTATCGTCACGTTGGAGAACTGCATCTTCGGAGGCTACAAATTTTTGTACATCTCGCCCGAGCGACTGGCCTCCGAGCTGTTTCAGACCAAGCTACGGCACATGCAGGTGAGCTTTATCACGGTGGACGAAGCACACTGCATCTCGCAATGGGGCTATGAATTCCGCCCGTCCTACACGCAAATTGCCGGCATCAGAGAGCAGCTTCCCGATGCGCCGGTACTGGCCCTGACCGCCACAGCCACGCCGGATGTAGTGACGGACATACAGCGGCAACTGAAATTCCGCGAGGCAAACGTATTCCGCATGAGCTTCGAGCGTGCCAACCTGTCGTATGTAGTGCGCCCCACGGAAGACAAAAATGCGGAACTTTTCCACATACTGAGCAGTGTGAGCGGACCGGCCATCGTATACACGCGTAGCCGCAAGGGCACCAAGGAACTGGCCGGCGAACTGACCGCCCAAGGATTCTCCGCCACCTTCTACCATGCCGGCTTGAATGCAGCCGAAAAGGACCGCCGCCAGGATGAATGGCAACAGGGCCGGACACGTGTGATGGTGGCCACCAATGCGTTCGGCATGGGCATCGACAAGGCGGATGTACGCCTGGTGGTGCACATGGAGCTGCCCGACTCACCGGAGGCTTATTTTCAAGAAGCGGGACGCGCAGGACGCGACGGACAAAAGGCATACGCCGTGCTGCTCTACCACAAAGGCGACCGCAGCAAACTGTTGCGCCGCATCCCCGACACCTATCCCGATCCGGCCTTTATCCGCACCGTCTACGAGCATCTTTGTTATTACTACCAACTGGCCATGGGAGACGGCTTCAACGTCACCTATGAATTCAATCTCGACGAATTCTGCCGCAATTTCAAGCACTTCCCCGTGCCCGTCGAAAGCGCCTTGCACCTGCTTAGCCGAGCCGGATACATCGAATACACCGAAGAACAGGAAAACGCCTCCCGGCTGATGTTCCTTCTTCGACGCGACGACCTGTACCGCATCCGGGAACAGAGCGCCGGACACGAACGCCTCATCCAGTGGGTGCTGCGAAGCTACGGAGGCCTGTTCAGCGATTACGTCTATATCGACGAGAATCTGCTGGCCCGGCTGACCGATCAGACACCGCAACAGGTATACGAACAGCTCACGGCCCTGAGCCGGCAACGTATCCTGCATTACATCCCGCGCAAACGCACGCCTTACATCACCTTCACATGCAAACGGATGGAAACCGAACGCATCGTCTTTCCACCGGCCGTCTACGAAGACCGGAAGAAGGCTTACAAAGAACGTATCGACGCCATGCTGACTTATGCCACAGAGGAAGACCGGTGTCGCAGTATGTTGCTGCTGCACTATTTCGGCGATACCGATGCCGCCCCCTGCGGCCACTGCGACGTGTGTCTGCAACAGCACAATAGCGGGTTGCGGCACGGAGAGTATGAAAGCATCCGCTCACATATCCTGCGACAGACGGAAGGGCAAAGCATTCCGCCCGACGAGATTCGGATCGACGGACACTCCCGGGAAGATATCCGGGCCGTACTCCGCTTCATGGTGCAGGAAGAAGAACTGGTGCTCCGGGACGGGACCGTCAGCCGACAGCCGGGCATCCCCCAATAACCAATTGAACAACCACCTTTCACCCTTAACCCCTAACCGATCATGAACCACACGACGCCCCGAAAATGGTGGACTGTAGCCGCCACAGCTGTTCTTCCCCTCTCTGCGAACGCACAGACGGCACAAACGCCGGATACCCGCCAACCGGACAAGCCCAACATCATCCTGTTTCTGGTAGACGATATGGGCTGGCAAGACACGTCGGTCCCCTTCTGGAACCGGCGTACATCCTACAACGATACTTTTGAAACGCCTCACATGGAACGCCTTGCCGCCCGAGGCATGAAATTTACCCAGGCCTACGCTTGCAGCATCAGTTCGGCCACCCGATGCAGTCTGCTCACCGGGGCCAATGCCGCCCGTCACGGCGTGACAAACTGGACCCTGGAGAAAAACCGAAGCACGGACCTGAAAAGCCCTACGGTGATTACCGACGGCTGGGACGTCAACGGTATATGCCGCGTGCCGGGCACCCCGTCCACCTATGTCAGTCCGGCTTTCGTCGACAAGCTTCGCCAAGCCGGCTATCACACCATCCACTGCGGCAAGGCACATTTCGGCGCCATCGACACCCCGGGCGAAAGTCCTCATCACTGGGGCTTTGAGGTAAACATTGCCGGACATGCCGCCGGAGGACTGGCCACTTATCTGAGCGAGAAAAACTACGGCCACACGCGGGACGGCCGTCCCTATGCCCTGAATGCCATACCGGGCTTGGACAAATACTGGGGCACAGGGGTGTTCGCCACCGAAGCGCTCACGCGCGAAGCGATCAAAGCCCTCGACAAATCCCGGCAATACGAACAGCCTTTCTTTCTGTATATGGCTCATTATGCCGTACATATCCCCATCGACAAAGACATGCGTTTCTATCCCAAATACCGCGACCGTGGACTGAGCGAGAAGGAAGCGGCCTACGCCTCGCTCGTCGAAGGGATGGACAAAAGCCTTGGCGACCTGATGAACTGGGTGGACGAGAACGGATTGACGGACAACACCATCATCCTGTTCATGAGCGACAACGGCGGACTGGCCACCGACC
Organism: uncultured Paraprevotella sp.; assembly: GCA_910584955.1. Taxonomy (GTDB): domain Bacteria; phylum Bacteroidota; class Bacteroidia; order Bacteroidales; family Bacteroidaceae; genus Paraprevotella. The sequence goes on from CAJUDC010000002.1 coordinate 38,618, forward strand.
CGGGCTGGCGCGACGGACAACCGTACACGCAAAACCATCCGCTCGACTGCGGCAAAGGCTCGCTCCACGAAGGAGGCATACGCGTCCCGATGATCGTATCATGGCCCGGAGTGACCGCCCCCGGAAGCACATGCGGAAGGTATGTGATCATCGAGGACTACTATCCTTCACTGCTCGACATGGCCGGGGTGAAAACGTCCGGTCGTAACAAGGGGGTCGACGGGCGCAGTTTCGTACCGTTGCTGCGGCAAACCGGCGACCCGTCCAAGGGCAGAGCCCTCATCTGGAACTATCCTCATATCTGGGGGAACAGCGGACCGGGCATCAACCTGAACTGCGCCATACGCAAGGACGAATGGAAACTGATCTATTATTACGAAACCGGACGAAAAGAGCTATTCAACATACCGGACGACATCGGTGAAACAAAGAATCTGGCTTCGCAGCGTCCCGACATCGTGAAACGCCTTTCGGCCGAACTGGGGAAAGCGCTCCGCAAGATGAACGCTCATCGCCCCACCTTCAGAGCCAGCGGGAACCCCTGTCCCTGGCCCGACGAAATACAGGTGCCCCGAAACGGCGAATAAAAGAGCAGCCGAGGGCCGCCTCTTGACAAGAGCCTAAAAATGTTGTATATTTGCCATATCGAATCAAACAAAACATCCGAATCATGGCCGCACATCGTCAACATATTTCATTCTATTTCTTATCCCCGAGCTATTCCGCCGTAAGAAAGAGACGATCGCTGCGCCCGGTTACCGATAAATAGAGGCAAGCACATACATGCAAAGCCCTCGGTTTGTATGAAACAAACCGAGGGCTTTTTCGTTGATTTTCCTGCGCAGGCCGCTCGTTTCTGCTGCGCACCGCTGCAAAAAGTCGTGAGCAAACCGTAACAACGCGGCGGGCAACACTGCCGAACGGGCTCCCGGACAGGCCGAAAACCGAGGGGCACCGCTTCACATACGCTCCTTATCGGGCTTTCTTCGTGCCGGAGACAAGACAGCAAGAGTTAGTCATTCTTCAGGAAAATTCCTAATCCTGACATATTCTCACCATGCCGCCGCCTCCAATTCAGCCTGCGCCTGCCGGAAATCCCGTTCGGCGGCCCAGGCCTGCTCCATGGCTTCGTACAACTGCCCCACTTCCGTGAGATAGTCCAGCAGGCTCAGACTACCGGCTTCCAGCGCCTTTCGCAACAGCGGAGCGGAGTTGGCCTGCTGCAAAGCATTCCGGTAATCGGTTGCCACCGCCTGCAAAGCCAATGCCCTACGGTAAAGCCCTTCCAGCCGTACCCTTAACTGCAACCGGGCGTCCGCCTCACGGTGCTGCGCCGCCACCACAGCGGCCCGTCCCTGCTTCAGACGTGTCTTCGTGCCCCACAGCGGCACGGACAGACCTACCGCCACGCCCCGGAAGCCCTCACCGGTGGTCCGTTCGGACATGTAGCCCACCGACAGCGGCGGAATGGCCTCCCGCCGGATGCGACGCATCTGCTCCCGGTTCAGCGCCACATCCTCACCGGCCTGGCGCAAAAGCGGATGCACGGTCGCCACACCGGCATACCATGTATCGAAGTCTTCCGGCAGCAGGTGACGTTCGTCGTACATCGTGTCGGCGAAGAGCACCTCCTTACCTCCGTTCAGCGCGCGCAACTCGTCCAACAGCAACTGCCGTTCGGCCTCGGCCCGGGTCCGGTCGGCCCGACAAGCCACGGCATTCATCCGGGCCTTGTTCACTTCCAGGCTCGTGGCGGCTCCCCGTTTCAGTTTGGTTTCATACCCCTCGACCAGTTGTTGCGCCTCTTCCGCCCTGACGGACAGCATGCGCACATTGCGGTTGGCAAAAACCACATCCAGCAAACGACGTCCGGCTTCCAGACGCACAGCGTTCCGGTCCTGCCGGTATTGCCATCCGGCCATTTTGTCCCGGCTCCGCGACACACGACGCTTGCTGCCCGTCAGCGTAGCCCAGTCGAGCGTCTGCATCACGGATACATCCTTGCGCACATCACCGCTCCCTTGCGTGCCCCACAGGTAATGAAACTCCACTTCCGGGTCGCTCCACGCCCGCTCGGAACGGTTCTCCAACCGCTGCACCTCCTGTTCGGCCCGTAAAGTCCGCAACAGGGTATTATTGTTCTCAATGGTATCCAGCCAGGCCTCCAACCGGTCCGAGGACTGTGCCGATGCGGGCAGGGACCCCGCGAACAGCAACACCGCCGCTCCCGCAACGCCCGTAAGCAGACGGCGCCCCCGTCCGTCCCCGTCCGGTGCCGGACGTTCACCGCCCTTTCCGCTACGGTGTTGAACGATCAGATACATCACCGGTATGACAAATCCGTTCAACAACGTACTGCTCAACAGACCGCCCAGCATCACCTTGGCCATCGGGCTTTGTATCTCATTACCGGGAAGATCGTCGCCTATGACCAACGGGATCAAGGCCAAGGCCGAAGTAAGCGCCGTCATGATGATAGGATTCAACCGGTCGGCCGACCCCTGAAGCACACTTTCGGACAAGCTCATTCCTCCACGATGCAGATCGTTGTATCTGTCGATAAGCAAAATACCGTTGCGAGTGGCAATGCCGAACAAGGATATGAAGCCGATCACCGCCGGAATGCTCACCACCCCGTCGGACATCCAAAGGGCAAGCACACCGCCAATCAGCGCCAACGGCAGATTAAGCAACACCACTCCGGCCTGAGGCAGACTGCGAAACTGATAATAAAGCAAGACAAAGATAATGAATACGGACAGCAAGGACGTCAGGCCCAACATACGCGAGGCAGCTTGCTCGCTTTCAAACTGTCCGCCATATTCCACCCGGTAACCGTCGGGCATCGGTACTTCGCGTTCGATACGTTCCCGAATATCGTTCACCACGCTCCGCAAATCACGACCGGCCACATTGGCCGAGATCACGACTTTACGCGCCACATTCTCACGATTGATGGTATTGGGACCGACAGCCGAGGTAATCTCGGCCAATGTCTCCAGCGCCACCTTCCCGGACGGCGTATCCACCGTCAACCCGCGAATAGCCGCCAGAGTGGCACGATGCTCCTCGTCCGCTTTCACCGTCAGGTCGAAAGCCCGGTCGTCTTCATACACCTGCCCGACCACACGGCCCCCCAGCCAGACCTCTACCCAGTCGGCAAATTCCGCCGGACTTACACCGTATTTGGCCAGCATCGCCCGGCGGGGCTTGATGCGAAGCTGAGGACGTTCCACCTGCTGCTCCACATTCAGATCGGCCACTCCTTCCACATCGGACACAGCCGCCTTGATGCGGTTACCCAACCGATACATCCGGTTCAGATCCGGGCCGAACAGTTTAATGGCTATATTGGCCTGCGTACCGCTCAACATAGCGTCGATGCGGTGCGAAATGGGTTGCCCGATTTCCACATTGACACCCGCCAGACCGGACAGTTTGTGACGCACCTCGTCCATAACCTCCGCCCGACTGCGTCCGGTCAGTTCAAAAGGAGCTTCGATCTCGGAGGTGTTTACTCCCAGCGAATGCTCGTCCAACTCGGCACGTCCCGTCTTCCGGGCCACAGTGACGATCTCGGGAACCGACAACAGCAAGCGCTCCGCTTCGCGCCCGATACGGTCGCTTTCTTCGAGCGAAACACCGGGCAACGTACTGACATTCACAGTAAAGGAGCCTTCATTGAAAGGAGGAAGGAAACTTCTTCCCAAGGTAAAGAATACCCCTAACGCCAAAGCCACAGCCAGTCCCGTAGCCGCCAACACCGTTTTGCGATGACGCAAAACCCCTTGCAGCAAACGTACGTAGCCGCCTTTCAAACGACACACCCAACGGGGTTCGCCGACCGGTTTCGAAGCGGAGCGTTTGCCACCGGTTCCCAGCATGTAGCTGCACAAAACAGGAGTGAGCGTAAGCGCCACCGCCGTACTGGCAAACAACGACACGATAAAAGCCACTCCTAACGGCATCAGCATGCGCCCCTCCATACCGGAAAGAAAGAACAGGGGCATAAAGCTGGCCACTATGATAAGCGTACTGTTAAGAATGGGAATACGCACCTCGCGCGAAGCCTCGAACACAACCTGCCGCACGGAAAGGCGTTCCGCCTCGGGACGCTGACGATTTTCCCGCAAACGCCGGAACACATTTTCTACGTCTACAATCGCATCATCCACCAGCGAACCGATGGCAATCGCCATACCGCCTATACTCATCGTGTTGATGGTAAGCCCCATGCCATGCAGTACGAGCAGCGTAACCAACAAAGCCAACGGAATGGTAAGCAAAGATATAACCGTAGTGCGGACGTTCATCAAAAACAAAAAGAGTATAAGAGCCACAAACAGACCTCCTTCGAAAAGAGACTGACGGATGTTGCCGATGGCACTTTCGATAAAACGGCTCTGACGGAAAATACGGCGGTCCAGATGAACATCGGCGGGCAACTCGCCTTTTAGTTCGTCCAAAGCCTGGTCCAGTTTATCGGTCAGGTCTAATGTACCTACATGTGCCTGCTTGGTGACGGTAACGATAACCGCCGGTTTCAGGCGGTTCGAGGCTGTCCCCGTGCGGGGTGACTTGGCACCGGTAACGACACGGGCCACCTGCCCCAGCAGCACCGGAGCATCACCGGCCTGCTTCACGACGGTCTGGCTCAGTTCTTCAGTCTGCCGGGTATGAATCACACCTCGAACAATATACTCGTTGCCGTATTCATACAGCACCCCTCCCGAAGCATTCCGGTTCATACCGTCTACGGCTGTCAGCACTTCGGTCAGCGAAACCCCGTAATACCTCATCCGGTCGGGGTTGAGCAGTATCTGGTATTCGCGGGCATCACCGCCCAGCACGGAAACAGCCGCCACGCCGCCCGTAGCCAACAGGCGGGGACGCAAAGTCCAGTCGGCCAATGTACGCAGATCCTCCAATGAAGTGGTATCAGCCGTAAGCCCGACAATCATCACCTCGCCCAGGATGGAAGACTGAGGCCCCAGTACGGGACGCTCCACTCCCACCGGCAACCGGCCTTCCATTTCCGATAGTTTTTCGGAAACGATCTGCCGCGCCCGATAAATATCGGTTCCCCAGTCGAATTCCACCCATACTACCGAAAATCCGGTAGTGCTCTGCGAACGTACCCGACGCACACCGGCTGCCCCGTTCACAGCCGTCTCCACCGGAAATGTCACCAGCCGCTCCACTTCTTCCGGTGCCATGCCGCCGGCCTCGGTCATTACCGTCACGGTAGGGGCATTCAGATCGGGAAACACATCCACTTCCATCGTAAAAGCCATATAGAGACCACCGACTACAATCAGCACGGCAGCCAATAACACAACCAGCCGGTTGTGCAGTGAGAAACGAATGATTTTATTCAGCATATTCTACCCTCCTCTTCTGCATCAATGATTATGATTGTGGGCCGGAATGGCAGCCGAAGCGCCGACCAGTTTCACGCGGACAGCCCCTTGCGTCACAACACGCTCACCGCCACGCAATCCACTACGTATCTCCACGCTGATGCCGTCGTCATCCCCGAGAACGACTTCCTGCCTTCGGTAGCTATCGGCATCCTCCTGCACATACACGAAATACAAGCCTTGTTCTTCCGTCAATGCCTGCCGGGGCAAAGTCAGTACGGACGGGCGTTCCGCTCCCAACAGCCATACCTCGGCATAACTGCCGGGCAGCACGGAACCGACATTGTCGAATTCGAACGTAACAGGCAGGTAAAAAGCCCCCGGCGCCAAGGTGCGCCCTGTCGAAAGCAACCGACCGTTCAAACTGTCCAGGCGCAACACCTCTTCCGAAGAAGCCGTACGGAAATGAGCGCTGCGCACAGTTGACAGCCAAGCAGCCGACGAAGCAGGCACTTCTGCCTGTAAACGCAAGCGGCGGTTCTGGGTAATCACCATCAAAGGCTGACCGAGCGCGACATATTCGCCCGCATTCACCAGACATTGTTTCACATATCCGCTGATAGGAGCCGTCACTTGTATGCCTCCGGCTACCTGGCGCCCGACCGTACCGGCCACGGCAGCCTTCGCCGTGGCATATCGCAGGCGTGCTTCCTCCAGCTCGCGATCGCTGATAAGCTTGTCTTGCGACAGTGCCTGGGCACGCTCCCATTCCCGATGGGCAGCCTCGTAATCCAGACGTGCTTTCTCCGCCGGATCACCGTCCGTCAGCTCTCTCGCCGACAGGCGGACAAGCACTTGCCCGCTCCGCACCGCCGTCCCGTCGGGAAATCCGTTTCCGGGCAAACTCACCAAACCGGCAGCCGTTGCCGAAACCACCTGTTCGTCTCCAACGGCGGACTGAATCGTACCGCTTACTTTATAAACAGGTGAAAAGGGCCCCGGCGTCACCACTTCCGTGCGTACTCCGGCGGCACGAGCCTCCTTTTCGTGCCACACAATTTCTTCTCCATGCGCCGGTTCACCGGCTTCAGGCGACGTTGCCTTCGAGGATTCGGCTGCATGATCGTGTTTCTCATGGGAACCGCATCCCAACAGAAGCATCCCCGCCAAGAGGAATGTTCCCCGGATAATTTTTGTCTTATTCATATCTTTTTTCTTTTTATAATGTAAAGCCGGACCGTTCTTGGGCTGTTGATCACTTACACGCCTCGGTCAGGCACGGCGTACTTTGTTCACGGATACGATTATCTTGCTCTCGGGAGCAAAAATAATCATTTCCCGATGCAACCGAATTGCAAACAGCACACTCCGGTCGTGTAAACAGCACACCATCTATTAAATAAAGGAACAAACACTTCTTTCTGGTTCAGTAGCAAATCAGTGGGGATAAGCATACAAGTTGGCAATACGGAAAAGAA
>CAJUDC010000003.1 GCA_910584955.1 uncultured Paraprevotella sp.
CACCCTGCACAAAAGCGACCAGGTGGCCGAGCTGCTGGAATATTACATGGGCAAGAACACGATGGCCCGTCAGAACTTCATCATCGACAACCTGGTGATCGAGGAAGATCCGGCCGAGGAGGACCAGGAAACGGTATGAACACACCTGCACCACGTATCGCCGTCTTCCCGGGCAGTTTCGACCCGTTCACCATCGGGCACGCCTCCATCGTACAACGCGGACTGGCCCTATTCGACCGCCTCGTCATAGGAATCGGTATCAACGAACGGAAAGCGGCTTCGCAGGATACCGCCCACCGACTGGAATCTTTACGACGTCTGTATGCCGACGAACCGCGCATCACCGTAGAAGCCTACAGAGAACTGACCGTCGACTTTGCCCGTCGCCACGCCGCCCGCTTTATCCTGCGCGGCGTCCGCTCGTACAAGGACTTCGAATACGAACAGCAGATCGCAGACGTGAACCGGCGGCTTTCGGGCATCGAGACCGTGGTGTTGTTTACCGAACCCGCACTGGCCTGTATCAGTTCCAGTATGGTCAGAGAACTTGCCCATTTCGGCAAAGACATCCGTCCGTTTCTTCCAGAAGGCTTGGATTACGGCACCGAAGAAACACATGAATTGCCCGTCTGAAAATTAGAACTTTCCTGAAAATCTCCGTATATTTGCATGCCCGTGCGGCATGATCCGCCGCACAGGCATTCGGGTTCGACCGAAACAGAACCCCATTAATCTGAAAAAACGATGATAACAACTACTTTACGAATCAAACGCTTCGTATGGGCGGCGTTGCTTTTCTGGGGCACCCAACTGACGGCATGGAGCCAAACCGCTCCCGCCCGGAACAACGATGTGGAAAACAACCTGCGCAAACTGGTCATGGCCAACGTGATGATCAGTAACATGTATGTAGACACCGTCGATGCACAGAAGCTGACGGAAGACGCCATCAACGGTATGCTGTCGAAACTGGATCCCCACTCCGCCTACACCAATGCCAAAGACACCAAACGATTCAACGAACCGCTCGAAGGCAAGTTCGAAGGAATCGGCGTGCAGTTCAACATCCTGGAAGACACGTTGCTTGTTATCCAGCCCGTCGTCAAAGGCCCGTCGGAGAAAGCCGGTATCCTGGCCGGCGACCGCATCATCTCGGTAAACGACACCACGATTGCGGGGGTCAAGATGGAACGCGACGAAATCATGCGACGCCTGCGCGGCCCGAAAGGATCGGAAGTCAAGCTGGGGATACGGCGCGAAGGAATTAAAGACCTGCTCACATTCAAGGTGAAACGCGATAAAATTCCCGTATTCTCCGTGGACGCATCCTATATGGTGACACCGACCATCGGTCTGATCCGCCTGAACAACTTCGGACAGGAAACACATAAAGAAATGCTCAACGCAATGAACCGGCTGAAAGCACAAGGGATGAAAAGCCTCATCCTGGATCTGCAACAAAACGGCGGCGGTTATATGTCGGCAGCTACAAACATCGTCAACGAATTCCTGCCCAAGGGCGACTTGATTGTCTACACGCGCGGACGACGCGCCCCGTACAGCGAATACCGCTCCGAAGGCTCGGGCGCCTTTGCCGAAGGACGAATCGCCGTACTGGTGGATGAATATTCGGCGTCGGCGTCGGAAATCGTTGCCGGTGCCATACAGGACCAGGACCGTGGCCTCGTAGTGGGACGGCGCACGTTTGGAAAAGGACTGGTACAGAACCCCATCCCGCTGCCCGACGGCTCGATGATACGTATCACCACCGCCCGGTATTATACGCCTTCGGGACGTTGCATCCAGAAGCCTTATGAGAAAGGCAAACAAACCGACTATGCCAAGGACGTCATCAACCGCTACAACCGGGGTGAGCTGACGAATGCCGACAGCATCCACTTCCCCGACTCTCTGAAATATACGACCTTACGGCTGAAACGTACCGTGTACGGCGGTGGAGGTATTATGCCGGACAACTTCGTACCGCTGGATACCACCTTCTACACCCGTTATTACCGCGAACTGATGGCACGGAACACAATCGTCAACGCCAGTCTGCGTTTCATGGACAAAAACCGCCGGCAACTGACGAAAAAATATCCTGCTTTCCCGCAGTTCGACGCTTCGTTCCAGGTGCCCCGCGAGCTCATCGAACAGATACTGTCCGAAGGAGAAAAAGCCGGTATAAAACCGAAAGACGAAACGGAAAAGGAGAAGACATTGCCCCGGCTGGAGCAAATCATCAAGGCGCTCATCGCGCGCGACTTGTGGGATCTTTCGGAATACTTCCAGATCATGAACCGATCGAACCCCATCGTGCTGAAAGCCGTGGAGCTGCTCGAACAGGAATCCTGATACAAGAAAGCCCGGACATCGGTCCGGGCTTTCTTGTATCCTGTCACCACTTGTGTTAGCGCATGGCCAACGCCTTGTTCTCGGCCGCTTCCATGATTTCCCGTTCTCCCGGCCCCTTGTCGTTGATACCGCACAGATGCAGGATACCGTGGATAATCACCCGATGGAGTTCCTGTTCATAAGGGGCGCCCACCTGTTCGGCATTCGTACGCACGGTATCCAGACTGATAAAGAGGTCGCCCGAGATCACATCCCCTTCGGTATAATCGAACGTAATGATGTCGGTATAATAATCATGCTGCAAATATTGCCGGTTCACTTCCAGAATCTTCTCATCGTCTACAAAGATATAAGCGATGTCCCCCGTCCGCTTGCCGTAAGAGGCAGCCACAGCTTTCACCCAGGCGCTGTTCTCCCTTTTCCTTATTTTCGGCATCTTCACGCCGTCGGTATTGTAAGTAATCATATTCTTTCCGTTTAAATTATCAATCGAACAACGAAGGAAACTCATCGCGCGTATACGCGTTCCTTCCCAGATGCCGGTAAGCCAGTTCGGTCACCTCGCGCCCCCGGGGCGTCCGTTTCACGAATCCTTCCTTGATCAGGAACGGTTCATACACCTCCTCCACCGTGCCCGCATCCTCACCGATAGCCGTGGCAATGGTAGAGATACCTACCGGACCGCCTTTGAATTTGTCGATAATCGTCAACAATATCTTGTTGTCTATCTCATCCAGTCCGAAACGGTCTATGTTCAGCGCCTCCAGCGCATAACGGGCAATCTCCATGTCGATGCGACCGTTACCGCGCACCTGGGCAAAATCGCGCACCCGCCGCAACAGCGCATTGGCAATACGGGGCGTCCCCCGGCTGCGGCCCGCAATCTCGGTGGCCGCCCGGTCTTCGATAGGCACATTCAGAATGCCGGCCGATCGTTTGATGATGCGTGAGAGAATCTCCGCATCGTAGTACTCCAGATGCAGGTTAATGCCGAAACGGGCCCGCAGCGGCGCCGTAAGCAAACCGCTGCGCGTAGTGGCTCCCACCAGCGTAAAGGGATTCAGATCGATCTGAATACTGCGCGCCGAAGGCCCCTTGTCGATCATAATATCAATGCGGTAGTCCTCCATGGCCGAATAGAGATATTCCTCCACTACTGGGCTCAGACGGTGTATCTCGTCAATAAACAGTACATCGTTGGTCTCCAGCGAGGTAAGAATGCCTGCCAGATCACCCGGCTTGTCCAGCACAGGCCCCGACGTAAGTTTGAAGCCCACCCCCAGTTCGTTGGCGATGATATTGCTCAATGTGGTCTTTCCCAATCCCGGAGGACCGTGCAGCAACGTGTGATCGAGCGGCTCGCCCCGATATTTGGCTGCCTCGACAAACACATGCAGATTCTCCACCACCTTGGACTGCCCGCTGAAATCGCTGAAACGCAGGGGGCGCAAAGCATTTTCAAAGTCGCGCTCTTTCGTCGAATACTGCTGTTCGCGAATGTCAAAATCTTCTTCCATAATCCTTGCAAACATACAACAAAATTTTGGAATACGAATAGGATAATGTCAGAAAGCGACGAAACCCTTTTCCCGAAATCCACCGGTCCGAAACAACCGGAGTTCACGGAAACAACCTTTGCCGCCCGGCTTCGCAACTACACTTCAAGACTTGATCTGTAAAAAACAAACCGTCATCCGTACACGACAAACCACGTTATATACATACCAAAGTGTAAAGGCGAGAAAGCACGGGCATACATGGAGATTGCATACGCCAGAGTGACAGATTGCCGGAACCTTTTTTCACATTTTGTTTTTCATCCGGTCCCGTTTTTCTGCCACTTATGCAGTACGGACCGGACGGAAAACAAAAATATCCCGCAAGATCTTAACAAGTGGTAATAACGACTGACAAAAAATCCTGCCGGCAGTCCCGGAACGGAGTTTGTACGTTGTCAGACAAGTGAAACCTATTAACAGCAATAAATAATGGAAAAAGAGACTTTCAACCAACTCATATCCGGTCAAGGACTGGTATTGGTAGATTTTTACGCCACGTGGTGCGGCCCTTGCCAGCGCATGCACCCTATTCTGGATCAGTTGAAACAGCAAATGGGCGACCGCATACGCATCATCAAGGTGGATGTAGACGAACAGGAAGCCCTGGCAGGCAAATACCGCATCCAGTCGGTACCCACATTGATACTGTATAAGGACGGTGTGCAGAAATGGCGCTCCAGCGGCGGCATGACACTCACCCAGCTGAAAGAGCGTATCGAGACGGAAATCTGATGAAAAAGAAATGAAGGAAGAGAGCCTCCGGGCGTCCCTTCCCCCTTTCCTACCGGGAGCGTCTGAAAACACGGTCGGCGGTACGAACAACGGTCGCAGACCGTCTTTCAGGGCGCGCCCGGTAACCGTATACGGTAGTTTTCGCCCCTAATGAAACGTCATCGGCACTTTTTAACAGCCGGATGGAGGCCATATCCTAAAAAAAGCTGTAATTTTGCTTGTTGTTATCCAAAACAGAGTGAAATGGTCTTAAATTATATCTGGATTGCTTTCTTCGTCCTTGCATTTCTGGTCGCGGCGGGAAAGTTGATTCTTCTAGGTGATCTTACCGTGTTCCCGGCCATCATGCAATCTACTTTCGACACTTCCAAGACGGCTTTCGAGATTTCCCTCGGGCTGACAGGCGTGCTGTCGCTATGGATGGGTATCATGAAAATCGGCGAACAGGGCGGACTGGTCAATGCACTGGCACGATGGCTCAGCCCCCTTTTCAGCCGGCTGTTTCCCGATATTCCCCGGAACCATCCCGTATTCGGCAATATTTTTATGAATCTGGCGGCCAATATGCTGAATCTGGACAATGCAGCCACGCCGCTCGGCCTCAAGGCCATGGAAGGATTGCAAGAGCTGAATCCCCGAAAAGATACGGCCAGCAACCCCATGATCATGTTCCTGGTGCTGAACACCTCCGGGCTGACCCTTATCCCGGTAAGCATAATGGTCTATCGCGCACAGATGGGGGCCGCACAGTCCACCGATGTGTTCCTACCGCTCTTACTGGCCACTTTCGCTTCCACTCTGACGGGGCTTATCGTCACCAGTCTGTATCAGCGAATCAATCTGTTCAACAGAGTTCTCATAAGCACGCTGGGCAGCCTGTGCCTGCTTGTAGCCGGTCTGGTATGGGCCGTCTCGCAACTGAGCCGCGAGGAGGTGGACTTGTGGAGCACTTCCCTGGCCAACATCCTTTTGTTCGGCATCATCATGACGTTCATCGCTGCCGGTGTGCGCAAACGAATCAACGTGTACGACGCCTTCATCGACGGCGCCAAAGGCGGATTCGAGACCGCAGTGCGCATCATTCCTTATCTGGTGGCGATGCTGGTAGGCATAGGAGTGTTTCGCGCATCGGGAGCCATGGAACTGCTGATGGAAGGCATAACCGGAGCCGTACGTGCCTGCAGCGGCGATACCGACTTTGTGGGAGCTTTGCCCACAGCGCTGATGAAACCGCTGAGCGGCAGCGGAGCCCGGGGCATGATGGTGGATGCCATGAAAACCTACGGTCCCGACTCGTTCGCCGGACGGTTAAGTTCCATCTTCCAAGGTTCTACCGACACGACATTCTATATCCTGGCCGTGTACTTCGGCAGTGTGGGCGTGAAGCACACCCGCCATGCCGTAGCCTGCGGTCTGATGGCCGACGCCGCCGGTATATTGGCTGCCATCGGAGTAGCTTACTTATTCTTCGGATAAACACCAAATAAACAAGATATGGCCGAATTGAAATCAGTAATGAAGGACACCGCCATCTACGGGCTAAGCAGCATCGTGGGACGATTCCTCAATTATCTGCTCGTCCCTCTTTACACCGCCAAGCTGGAAGCGGCGTCGGGTGGTTACGGGGTCATTACGAACATCTACGCTTATGTGGCGCTTTTCATGGTGCTGCTTACGTTTGGCATGGAAACGACTTTTTTCCGTTTTGCCAACAAGGAAGGAGAGAACCCGCAAACGGTGTATTCCACTTCGCTGATCCTCGTAGCAGCCGTTAATCTTCTGTTCGTCCTGTCGGTACTGGCCGGGCTGGACGGCATCGCCGCCGCTATGGGCTATGCCGAACATCCCGCATACATCGGCATGATGGCCGTCTGTGTGGCTATCGACGCTTTCCAGTGCATCCCGTTCTCATGGCTGCGCTACCGCCACCGTCCCCTGAAATTCGCCGCTTTGAAACTGCTTTTCATCGGTCTGAACATCAGCCTGAATCTGCTTTACTTTGTGGTGTTCCCTGCGGTCTACGCCACCCGCCCCGATATTGCCTCATTCTTTTACGATCCTTCCGTGAGCGTAGGATACGTTTTCGGGCTGAATCTGATCTGTACATCGCTCATCACCCTGTTTTTCTACCGCGAACTGACGGGGTTCACTTACACCTTCAGCTGGCCGCTTGCCCGGCGTATGTTGAACTACACGTGGCCCATCCTCATACTGGGTATTGCCGGTATACTGAACCAGGCGGCCGACAAGATGATTTTCCCGCTTGTATATGGCGACAAGGAAGCGGGCACCGTGCAACTGGGCATTTATGGAGCATCCGTAAAAATCGCCATGATCATGGCGATGATCACACAGGCTTTCCGCTATGCCTACGAGCCCTTCGTGTTCGGGAAATCCCGCGAGGAAAACAGTAGCCGGACATATGCGCAGGCCATGAAATTCTTCATCATCTTCACGCTGCTTGCTTTCCTGTGTGTGATCGGTTATCTGGACATCCTGAAACATCTTATCGGGCGCGATTACTGGGAGGGACTTAAGGTAGTGCCCATCGTCATGGCGGCCGAAATCATGATGGGCGTATACTTCAATCTGTCGTTCTGGTATAAACTGATCGACAAGACGATATGGGGAGCATGGTTTTCCTTGGCGGGATGCGCGGTTCTTCTGGCTGTCAACATAGGATTCATCCCGACATACGGTTACATGGCCTGCGCTTGGGGGGGCTTTGCCGGATATGCCACGGCCATGTCGCTCTCTTACTGGGTCGGACAAAAGAAGAACCCTATCGCCTATCCCCTGAAAAGCATACTCACCTACACACTACTGGCAGGCACCTTCTTCCTCGCCATGAAATGCGTGCCCGAACAATGGCCGATACCGTTGCGCCTAGGCATCAACACAGTGCTGATCCTGATGTTTGTCGGCTACATCGTCACCCATGACTTTCCGCTACGCCATCTGCCCGTAGTGGGTAAATACTTCCATTCTTAAACCTTAACCGTCAAATCCCCACACCTATGAACGAAACAACAGAAAAGACGGACCGCCTGTCCGCTCATCTACGCCAGATTTTACGGCGTCTGCTTACCCTGCTCACCGATAAGGCACCCGAAGAAGAAACCGTCGAATCCATCAAAGCCGGTGTCGACTTCCACGGCGCCAAGTTATGGATTCTGATTCTCGCGATATTCGTGGCATCGCTGGGCCTGAACACCAACTCCGCCGCCGTTATCATAGGCGCCATGTTAATATCCCCCTTGATGGGTCCTATCATGGGGATGGGCCTGGGAGCCGGTATCAACGACTTCGAACTGTTCAAGCGCGCATTCCGCAGTTTTATGACGGCCACGGTATTCAGTGTGCTTACAGCAACCGTTTATTTCGTCATCACCCCCATTGCGGAAGCGCAATCCGAACTGCTGGCGCGCACTTCACCCACCATTTACGACGTGCTCATCGCCCTGTGCGGCGGTATGGCCGGTATCATCGCCCTGTGCAGCACGGGACAGCGCAATGGGAACGTCATTCCGGGCGTAGCCATTGCCACCGCATTGATGCCTCCGCTCTGCACCACCGGATTCGGGCTGGCAACCGGCAATTGGGCGTATGCGGCAGGCGCTTTCTATCTGTACCTCATCAACACGATCTTCATTAGCCTGGCCACTTTTGTGGGAGTGAACATCATGCACTTCCGTAAAAAGGTATTCGTGGACAAACAGCGGGAGCAAAAAGTGAAACGCATCATCACGCTGATTACCGTTGTCACCGTACTGCCGGCTTCGTTGCTTACCTACGGTCTGGTCCGCGAGACGGTGTTCACACGAAAGGCCAACCAATACATCAGCCGGGAACTGGCATTCGAAGGCACACTGGTGCTCTCCCGCGAGATCAACTATCCCAAGAAAAGCATCAAGGTGGTGCTGCTGGGCCAGGAAGTGCCCGAAAAAGAAATCGAAAAAGTACGCAAGCGAATGGCGGATTACAAACTCAAGGATACGGAATTGCAAGTCGTACAAGGCTCCAACTATCTTGGACTGAAAGATCTGGACAAGTTCTTGCATGCCAAAGACAACGGAGCCAACAGCAATACCAACAGCGCCAACGCCGAACTGCTGGCCAACCAGCAAAACACGATCCACGCCCTGGAGGAAGAACTACGTCCCTACCACCGGCAGCGGAAACTGGCAATAACCTTGCGCGATGAGCTTCGCCCGCTCTTTCCCGAAGTAGAAAGTCTGAGCCTGTGCCGGGGCACCACCGTTCACACAGCCGACAGCCTGCTCCCCGACACCACTACCGTAGCCTTGCTCGTGCTCAAGGCACCGTTGCAGGACGACAATAAGGAACGTTTGCAAACTTGGCTGCAAAAACGAATAGCCTCCCAGGGACAACTACGAATCATTATGGAAAGCGCCGCAACGGCTCCGTCACCGGCCCAACGGACGAAGCGCAACCGATAAACGGCCTACCTTCCCGCCCCAAAAGCAACCTCTCCTAAATGGAATCAAATTTATTACATCTATTAAAACCAATAACAATGAAGAAAAAACTGATGGCCCTCGCCCTGCTGCTGACCGGATTCGGCAACATACGGGCCGACGAGGGCATGTGGATGCTCAACAACATCGACCCGAGAACAGAGGGTATTATGAAAAAACTGGGATTGCAGCTCACCGCACAAGAACTGTATAACCCCGACGGCACCTCCCTGAAGGACGCCGTAGTGAACTTCGGCGACTTCTGCTCGGGCGTTGTCGTATCCCCCGACGGTCTGGTGTTCACCAATCATCACTGCGGCTACGGAAGCATACAGGCGCTCTCCACACCGGAAGACGATATTCTGAAGAACGGATTCGTGGCCCGCACACGGGCGGAAGAGCGCCCCGCAGAAGGCCTGTTCGTGGCTTTTCTCGACCGTACCGAAGAAGTGACCGGCCGGGTATACGCCGCTCTTGATTCCATCTATGCGGCCCACCCCGAGGCTGCCAAGAAGTACGGCAAGAACTGGAAAGACAAACTGTACGAAGAGCACGTTTACGACGTATGCCAAAAGATTACCGAAGAATATGAGCAGGCCTATCCGAAGATGCGGGCCGAAGTGTTGCCCTATTACCACGGCAACGCTTTCTTTGTGTCGCTCTACCACGTGTTCAACGATGTGCGCCTGGTCTTCGCTCCGTCGGAAAGCCTGGGCAAGTTCGGCGGCGACACGGACAACTGGATGTGGCCGCGACAGACAGCTGACTTCAGCGTCTTCCGCATCTATGCCGATTCACTGAACCAGCCGGCCGACTACAATCCATCCAACCGTCCTTACCAACCGAAACGCTATGCCAAGGTGTCGATGGACGGTTACAAACTGGGCGATTACTGCATGACCATCGGCTACCCCGGTTCCACCGACCGTTACCTGTCGTCGTTCGGTATTCAGGAACGGGTGGACATCGAGAACGCCGCCCGCATCCAGGTGCGCGGCGCCAAACAGGACGTATGGAAGAAATGGATGGACTCCGACCGCACCATCGACCTGAAGTACTCCGCCAAATTCGCCCAAAGTTCCAATTACTGGAAAAACAGCATCGGCATGAACAAGGCGATCAAAGACCTGAAAGTGATCGAGGAGAAGCAGGAACTGGAAAAGCAGGTGAAAAAATGGGCCAATGAAGAAGCCGGCCGCAAGGCACGTTTCGGTAAGGTGTTCACCAACCTGAAGAAGGCCTACAAGGAACGCCGCGAGGCTTACAACGCCCTCAGTTTCCTGCAAGAATCGTTCTTCGGCGGCATCGAACTGACACGCATCGCCAGTACAGCCAAACGCCTCATCAGCGCCACAGGCGAAAAACAGCGCCAACAGCTTACCGCCCGGTTGGAAAAGACCTACAAGGACTACGATGCACGCGTGGACAAGGAGACGATGGCCGTTTTGCTGGCCAACTACGCCCGTGAACTCAAAGGCAAGCATCTGCCCGCCTTCTACACTACCATAAAGAATGAATTCGGCGGCGACTACAAAGCCTATGCCGAAGATCTGTTCAACCGCTCCATGCTGGACGACGGTACACCGCAACAGAGCATGGCACCGGACTCGGCCCGCACAGCCGACGATGCCGCCATGACTTGGATGTCGGACATATCGGCTACAGCCACCGGGCTGATGAAGGAAATCGAAAAGGCCAACACCCTCATCGAAAGCAATGAAAAGCTACTCTGCCAGGCTATTCTGGAGATGGAACAGGAAAAACCGCATTACTCCGACGCCAATTTCAGTATGCGACTGAGCTACGGTTTCGTGGCCGACTACACCAACGAGGGTGTACATCAGACCTATTTCACCCACTCACAGAGCCTGCTCGACAAGATAGAGAAGGGAAAAGACAACCCCGACTATCTGATGGAACCGGCCACCACCGCCTTGCTGCGGAAGGCCGACTGGGGACCGTATGCCGACAAGACCACAGGCGAAATGCAACTGTGCTTCCTGACGAACAACGACATCACCGGCGGTAACTCCGGCAGCCCGATGTTCAACGGCAAGGGAGAACTTATCGGCCTGGCCTTCGACGGCAACTGGGATGCCATGAGTAGCGACATCAGTTTCACACAATCGCTCACCCGATGCATCGGTGTAGACATCCGTTTCGTACTTTATCTGATGGACCGCTGGGGAGGCGCCCATCATCTGATCGAAGAACTGGGCATACGGTAAGCCGTTTCCGTTAGCCCTCGTCCGGCAAACGCCTTTTTTTCGCAGCATCCGAATCTTTTGTCGGATGCTGCGATTTTTTTGTCCCGTCCTCCGCCGTCAATTTCCCTCGTCCGCATCAGAACTTCCCTTCAAGGTTTGTTTTATACACATCACACCGCCATCCGCACAAATCAAACCTTGATTTGTACACACTGCGTCATCCGCTGAAGAAGAAAAGTCCGCCAACGGTATTTCCACCCTGCAAGATCTCTTCTTACAATACGGCAAACCCCGTTTTTTCCGTTCCAACGGCAAGTCCCATACACACCGCTACCACCGATCGGCAACGAGACCTCTTTATTGGTCTGCGAACCGCCCCCTGTCAGACATTGTACATTCAAACAATTAATTTATTAGATAATTTTCTTGTTTTCTAACGAAGAAATACTTTTATTTTGTATATTTGCACAAAATTTAGTACGCATACTAATTTCTTTTATCATAAAGAACAACTTTTGATTACGAGAGGAAAATCCGACAGAAACCGACTATAAAAGAACATGTGACGACAATAACTATTTTAAAATCCTAAATACTAATTAATTAATCATGAAGAAAATTTTTATCGGGTTGGCTATTTGCCTACCCCTTGTGATGAGCGCATGCAGCAATGATGACGACGCAGCAGAAAATGCCTGGCAGAGTTCAAGCCCGGCCAGCCTGACGCTGAAAGTGGGAGAGACAGGATCGGTGGCTGTTACCGGCACGGGCAGTACATACCAATCGAGCGACGAATTTGTAGCCACCGTCAGTACAGACGGTACAGTAACGGGCCGGCATGTCGGCGAAACCCAGATCTATGCCGCCCCACACACATTCAACGTCACCGTAACAGGGATCGAGAAAAGCAATCTGGAGGTAGTCACTACCTGGGACGCCAAACAGGAAACAGTGAAAAAAGAACATCAGGGAGGCCAACAGGAAACCGGACCGGAAAACACACTCTACTACACAAACATCGACGAAGAGGGCGCAAAGGCGATGTACCATTTTACGGGACCGCAGCTAAAAGCCGTCAACCTGCTCGTTCCCGCAGCCCAGGCCCAGTCTTACATCCGATACCTGCAAGAGCGGTACCAGGTGGCGACACCTTCGGACGAAGACTTCACCCCCGTTATCGGCTACAACGCCCAGACATATCCCAAAGCTTCCACAGCCATAGCCTTGCTTTATCAAGGCAAAAATCTGCTGGTTACCTTCTATAAAGCCCAAGGGGCGGCCAACGAACAAGATGCGGCCGAAAAGATAAAACCCTACATCACGACATTCAACAACCATGTGATGCTGAAAACCAAATCTATCACACTATACGTGGGTGAGGCACAGAGCATCGA
The DNA here is from genome assembly GCA_910584955.1 of uncultured Paraprevotella sp. Taxonomy (GTDB): domain Bacteria; phylum Bacteroidota; class Bacteroidia; order Bacteroidales; family Bacteroidaceae; genus Paraprevotella. The sequence goes on from CAJUDC010000003.1 coordinate 12,726, forward strand.
GACGAATTTCGATGAAGAGGAATACATAAACTATCAGAGTGAACGACCGTTTGTGGCCTCCGTAAACGGAATGGGCGAAGTGACGGGAAACCATGTGGGCACCACCACCGTAACAGTAAACGACATCCCTGTAAGCGTTACCGTGAAGGGCAAGGTAAACCTGTATACCGAGCCTGTACTGGACTGGGGGACGTCCATGAGTTACGTTATCAATCATCATCAAGCCGGAGGAAATATGGAGAGACTGAGTCTACTTGATAACGACGGAAATAAAAAGGAAGATATATGCAGATACTCCGGTGCAAGGGGGGCAAGCTTTATATACTACTATTTCGGTTTATATAATAAACTTAACTATGCTGAGGTTTACTTGAAAGCCAATAAAGGCAACAACATTATTCCTTTCCTTGCCGAACGTTACAACTTAATTCAAGACGAGGATCTAATTTTAGGAATAGACGGGAACACCCCTGAAGAGACCAGCACATTGGTTGCTTTTCGTACAAGCCCCCAACATGTCGGTGCGCCCGATGTCAATCATCCTATAGACGACTACTATATTATCTGTTATGAAGAATTCGTATATACTCCCGAAGCCAAACAGAAGATTCGACAGCAGAAATCGCGCCCAATCGGTACGTTACCTTTTTATATGAGATACAGCAACAGTGTCCGATAAAGGCCATGAATAAAACGCGGGGCATGGATTCTTTCCATGCCCCGCGCTCTGTTTCACCAACCCGTCCCAATCCCCGGAACAGGTATACGTCGTTATTTTTTCTTGGGGAAGCGACGCGCCCATCCTTCTTCCGAGAAATCAGGTTCATTTCCTTTCAACGAGCGTTCGTCGTGGACGAAGAACTGCCGCCAATCGTCCTTACCCATCTTGGTCTGAGCCGGCATACGGCTGTGCTCGCCTTTCGACGGCTTTCCTTCGGCCCGCTGTTTCTTTTTACTCTTCTTCTGGAACGGCTCTTCCTCCATCGGGACAAAGCCACCTCCGCCACGAGCACCGCGCCTGGCATGAGAGCCGACCCCTCGACCGCCCTGGCGCTCGCGACGCTTTTTGCCTCCCGAATCGCCCGTACGATCCTCGCCCGTAGCTTCTTCCACCGTAATACGACGACCTTTTACCTGAATGTCCGACAAGGCCGACACTACACGGCGGGCATCCTCTTGGGGCACCTCGAAGAAAGAAAAACTCTTCATCAAGTCGATGCGACCGATCTCTACCTTACCATGCACATGGTCGTTCACCAACTTCATGATCTCCTTGGCATAGAAACCGTCCAGCTTGCCCACACTGACGAAAAGCCTTGTAAAACCGGCTTCAGCCGTGCGCGCACCTTTCTCGCGGCGCTTCTTGCCGTCCTTTCCGCTACCCCGCTCGGCAGGTTCTTCAATCTCGGGCGCATTGGCATAATATTGCAGAAAGCGACCGAACTCGCGACTGACGACACGTTTGATCAGATCCTCCTTGTCGAGCCATTCCAGTTTGCGGAACACCTCGGGCAGGAACTGGCCGATTTCCTCGTCATCCACCTCCACACGCTCAATGTCGTCTATCACCTTGTAAAGCTGCTTGGCACAAATTTCTTTTCCGCTGGGCAACTCCCCTTTGACGAATTGCTTGCCGATAACCTTCTCCACCGAGCGTACCTTACCGCGCTCGCGTACGTGAATGATACAGATACTCGTACCCTTCTTTCCGGCACGTCCCGTTCTACCGCTGCGATGCGTGTAGTTCTCAATGTCGTCCGGCATACCGTAGTTAATCACATGCGTCAGGTCGTCCACATCCAGTCCGCGCGCCGCCACGTCCGTGGCCACAAGGAACTGTGTGCGGTGCTGACGGAACTTCTGCATCGTCAGGTCGCGCTGCTGCTGCGACAGTTCACCGTGCAACGCATCGGCATTGTAACCGTCCTGGATCAGTTTATCGGCAACCTCCTGCGTTTCCATACGGGTACGGCAGAAGATGATGGCGTAGATCTTGGGATAGTAATCTACAATACGTTTCAGCGCCAAGTACTTATCGCGGGCCTGCACCAGGTAATAAACATGATTCACGTTCTCGGCCCCTTCGTTGCGGGAACCTACGACAATCTCGCGCGCGTTGCGCAAATATTTCTTGGATATACGCTCAATCTCCTTGCTCATCGTTGCAGAGAAGAGCAACGTGTTCCGGTTGTCAGGCACACCGGCCAGGATGGTGTCGATACTCTCCGTAAAGCCCATCGAAAGCATCTCGTCGGCTTCGTCAAGCACCACATTCTCCACCTGATCCAGCGAGGCCGCTCCCCGTTCCATCAAATCAATGAGACGCCCGGGTGTGGCCACGATAACCTGCACGCCACGCTTCAGCGCACGGATCTGATGCTCAATGCTCGCCCCTCCGTAAACGGGCAGTACACGAACCCCGCTGATGTACTTGGAGTAGTTCTCCAGGTCGTCGGCAATCTGCAAACAAAGCTCGCGGGTGGGACTGAGCACCAGTGCCTGCGTCTCCATCCTCGACGGGTCAATCTTCTGCAACACGGGCAAGCCGTAAGCTGCCGTTTTCCCCGTACCTGTCTGAGCCAAAGCTACCACATCATTATTTACCCCCAGCAAATAGGGAATCACTTCTTCCTGAACGGGCATCGGGTTTTCGTACCCCTGTTCCTCAATGGCTCTAAGGATCTCGTCGGACAGGCCTAATTCTTTAAATGTCTTCAAATTCGTAATTTATTTTAATTCACCTGCAAAGGTAGAGAAAAAATCATGTATCTTTGCACGATTACCCATCAAAATGAGAAAGATATGCGTAAAGTAATCGGTATGGGGGAGACCATCCTCGATATATTGTTCCGCAAGCAACAGCCCGTTGCCGCCACCCCCGGCGGTTCTTCGTTCAACAGCACCGTTTCCATCGGACGTACAGGCCTGCCCGCTTTTTTCGTAGGAGACACGGGAAACGATACGCCCGGCCGTCAGATAGTATCCTTTTTACAGGAAAACGGGGTGGACACCACTCATTTCCATACCCGCGAAGACACGAAATCGGCCGTATCGCTAGCCTATCTGGACGACAACAACGATGCCGATTACGTCTTCTACAAAGAGAAACCGCAGCCGAATCCGCACTTCACCTTTCCCGCATTCGAACCGGACGATGTCGTGCTTTTCGGTTCATACTATGCGATATGCCCCGATGTGCATCCCCAAGTCAGCAAATTGCTTTCCGCCGCCCGCCAGCACGGTGCCATCCTGTACTATGACCTGAATTTCCGCCGGAGCCACCTCCACGAGCTGGACGAACTGATACCCACCATCCATGCCAACTATCGCCTGAGCACGCTCGTACGCGGCTCGGCTGACGACTTCGACATCATGTATGGCACGAGGAAAGCCGAAGAGATTTACGAACGCCACATCGCTCCGTACTGCCCGCTGTTCCTATGCACCGACGGAGGGAAAGGCATTACGCTCTGTACACCGCAAGGAAACCTGCACTTCGACGTGCTTCCCGTAAAGACGGTCAGCAACGTAGGGGCCGGTGACAACTTCAACGCAGGCTTCATCTACGGACTGCTGACATACGACGTACATCGGGCAGACCTTGCCGCCCTGCCGACCGCTACCTGGGAGAAACTGATTGACTGCGGACGTCGGTTTGCCGCCAATGTATGTGCCAGCCTGTGCAACAACATCGACCGGGAGTTTGCACGCAATCTTCAAAAATAAAAAAACGAAAGAAAGCGCCGACGAACAGGTATCAGCCTGCAATTGCCGCCGCCAGTTCGTCCAACGAACGCACTTCCGTCACATATTCCGTCAGGGGCGAGCGCAGAAAACGCCGCTCTTCCAAGCCGCGCAACAGCTCCATCAACCCGTTCCAGAAACCGCTCGCGTTATACAGCATCACCCGCCGGGCCTCATAACCGATGCTGTGCGCCGAAACAACGGTGAAGATCTCATCAAGGGTTCCCACTCCGCCCGGCAACGCCAGCAACACATCGCTGCGCGACACCATAATGGCCTTTCGTTCGTTCAAATCGCGGCAAGGCACCTTTTCGTCGAGCAATGTGCTCACCCGCCCTTTGCGCTCCAGGATGTCGGGCACCACGCCCAGCACCCGGCCTCCGCCTTGTCTGACACCCCGTGCCACACACTCCATCAATCCGCAGTCGGCTCCGCCATAGACCAACGTATGCCCCTGCCGGCCCAACAGCCGGCCCACCTTCTCCGCTTCCTCATAATAACACGGCTCCAGATCCGGGGAAGCCGCACAAAAAACACCTATATACTTCATTTTCTCTTTACAGTTTCACCTCATCCAGGTTAATCAGTCCGTTAACAATAGCATAAATGGTGAGCCCCGAGGGAGAATGAATCTGCAACTTGCGGCTGATGTTGCGCCGGTGGGTCATCACCGTGTTCACCGAAATAAAAAGCTTTTCCGCAATTTCTTTGTTGGACAGTCCCTTAACCACATAAACCACCACCTCCTTCTCCCGGTCGCTCAGTCCGTCCGCATTGCCTGAAGCCGCCTCAGGTTCCTCTTCCGCTACCGCCGGAAGAGTTTCGCGCTGCCGGCATTCCTCTTCGAGCTGGCGAACGGCCTCGGCAAAAAGCGTGTCCTCCAACCGGCAATGGCTGAATAGGTCTTCTTCCATGATGTAGATGTCCATCAACACATCGTTCAACAACTGCCCGTTGCTGTCGCTGGGATAATACTTGATGATGATGCTCTTCAGCTCGGAAGAGCTCTTCTCCACCTGTGCATGATTATCGTGATGCTGATGCTGCAACACGCCGATGCCCATTCCCTGCTCCGGTGCCTTGCCGGCCAGCAGTCCCTCCACATAAGTATGTATGTTCCGGTTCTCGTAATCCATGTGACGCCCCACTTCGGCAGCAAATTCATCGTAGAACTTCAAGATCAGGAAAGCGATCTGATTGCGCGCCGAGCAGTCCACCGCTTCGATGAGTTTACGACGGATCGCCGGTAATCTGAATTCCACAAAATACGAATGCGACAAGGTGAGATACTTCATCAAGGCCGCTACCGAAACCTGTTCCACCAACTCGCCGATACTGGCCCGTCCTTCGGATTTGATAAAGTTGACCACGGCCAGAAAAGTAGGCGCATCCACTCCGCTGGCCGTACATGCGGCTCCCACGGTCTGGTCACCGAATCCCAGCTTAAGCCCGAAGCGGCTAATCACTTGCAACAGCCGGTAATCATCGCTGATTACATCACTCATCCGGTCCGTTTCCTTGTATTTTTCTGTCATACTACCTCGTTTTTAGCATTCGAGTGCAAAGAAATGGATTTCATTCGACGTATGCAATAATTACTTTTGAGTATTTCCGTGTTAAAAACAGGTAAAAAGAGTGAAAAGGCACGGTACCCGATTTCATGATTCTCTTTCATAAAAAATCATAAAATGTGTGTATTGCCACATTTTCCGCCCCGCCGTAATTTTGCATCGTCAAAAACAAACGACTATGCAATCAACCAACGATAAACGAATAAAGCTGTTCGCTGCCACACTGGGCCTGCTGTCTGCCTTTAGTAGTGTTTCGGCACAGGAGACCGGCAGCGGCAGCGTTTTCACAAAGTACCGCGTGGGCGGCTACGGCGAGATGGTGGCCAACTTTATGAATTACGGTAAAAACCGCTTCACCACAATGGGATCGGCCCGCGAGAACAGGGCCACCATTGCCATCCCCCGCTTCGTACTGGCCGGCGACTACAAGTTCACCCCGAAAATCACCCTTGGGGCCGAGATTGAATTTGAATACGGGGGCGTAGGAACCGCCAACGAGATAGAATGGTACAGCGAAAACGGCGAATACGAAAAGGAGACGGAAAAAGGCGGCGCCATAGAGCTGGAACAGTTTCACATCACTTTCGCACTGACCGGCTGGCTGAACATACGGGCCGGACACATGGTTCTGCCGATGGGGCTTACCAATTCGCATCACGAGCCGATTTTCTTTTTCGGCACCTCGCGCCCCGAGGGCGAAACCACGCTTATGCCTTGCACATGGCATGAGACGGGAGTGGGCGTTTTCGGACAGGCGGGCGCCTTCGGTTACGAGGCTATGGTGACCACCGGTCTCAATCCGAACGGTTTCGGCCGGCAATACTGGATTAAGGATGGAAAGCAGGGGGCTTTCGAGACAGATAATTTTTCGGCACCCGCCGTCACGGCACGCCTGGAGTACAGCGGCGTGAAAGGGCTACGCATCGGCACTTCGTACTACTGGTGCGGCAACGCGGGAAAGAACGCCGACAAACCCGAGATCTACAAGGACAAAATCAACATCGGCATAGTAACGGGCGACATACAGTACACCGGCTACGGATGGACGGTACGGGCCAATGCGGACTATGGCTTCGTAAGCAACACACTGATGCTGAACAACGCCAACAAAAACATAAGCAGCAAATCGGAATACAGCAAGACATCGGTAGCCAAGAACGCCCTGACCTACGGCGCCGAAGCCGGTTACGACATCACCCGGCTCTTTCCCGGAAAACAGCCGGGGAGCATCACTCCCTTCCTCCGCTACGAATACTACAATCCGATGGAGAGCACCAGCCAGAAGCAAGTGGCCGACAAACGGCTGGAGGTAAACAAATGGACTGTCGGCGCCAACTGGAACATCCGTCCCAATCTGGTACTGAAAGCGGACTACACGATCCGACGCATCGGCGGCGGGAAGTACAACCGGGAAAACGAGTTCGGCATCGGACTGGCCTACATCGGGTGGTTCGCCCAAAAATAAACCGTAGAAGAACGATCACGAAACGGACGATACTTACTTGGAAGATTGCAAGAAAAAAGATCCGTTCCCGCAACCGGAATCTCAACATCGCACTTTGTTTTGTACGGTTCAAGACTTCATCCGTACAAACGCAGTCACGATCCGGCGAAACGAAACCGTGATTTCAAGTCCGGCTCCCCGGGAAGGAGATTTTCCAAGCACAGTACCGCTCTTTTCCACCCACAGAAAACACATAAACCATAATAGATGATTGAAATGAAAATGAAAACAATGAAAACAGCTGCTACAGTTCTGACGGGCTTAATGATAGCCGCCTGTAGCAGCGACAACGAGGCCAACTTCGATTCGGCACAGAAAGTAACCGAAGCGCAACTGGACGTTGTGGTAGACAATTACGTAAGCGAGGTCGTAGAACCCACCTATGCCCTGCTGCGCACCGAAACGGCCGGACTGGATGCCGCCGTGCGGGCTGTGAGCCAAGATCCGACTCAGGAGCACATGGATGCCGCCTGCCGTGCGTGGCTGGCCGCCCGCCTGCCGTGGGAATCCAGCGAAGCCTTTCTGTTCGGCCCCGTAGACGCCTACAGTCTGGACCCGAAAATGGATACCTGGCCGCTTGACGAAGAGCAGATCACTCATATCATCCGCACCGGTAATCTGAACGAAACGGAGGTGGAAGGAGAAGAGGGAGAAAACATACGGGGATTCCACACACTGGAGTACCTGCTATTCAAGGACGGACAGCCCCGCCAGGTACAGACCGACGCAGATTTCAACACCAACCGGAGCACCTGGCTCGCCTATGCCGTCAAAGTGTCGGGACTGCTGAAACACGATGCGTCCGATCTGTACGACCGCTGGTTCGGAGAAAACAGCGACCGATACGCCGAAAAGTTCCGAGCACACGACAGCGAACCCTCCAGTGCGGCCAACGCCGTAGCCAGCTACATCATCGACTACTGCTGCGACATTGCCAACGAAGTGGGATCGGCCAAGATAGGCGACCCGTATCATCAGTACAACAGCCCAACCGGCAACGTGGAGGAAAACCACAAACGGGGACTGTATGCCGTTGAATCGTGGTACAGCTGGCATTCCATCGACGATTATCAGAACAACATACGCTCCATACGATACTGTTATGCGGGCGGACGATACGACGGCACGGACGCATACAACCGGAACAGCGCTTCGCTGTCGGCACTGGTGCGGAGCGTAGATCCGACGGCGGATGCCAGGATACAAAGCCTCATCGAAGGCGCCATCGACGCCATAGGCCACATGAACGCGCCGTTCCGCAGTCATCTGGAAGCCGCCGAGGGCGACAATGCCGCAAAGATACAGGCGGCCATGGAGGCGTGCAACAACCTGGAAGAAGAGCTGTTGAAGCTAAAGACCATATTGGGGATCAGTTACTAGAGCCGCACCGTATCGGGACATAACGTCCCGACCATTCGTTTAATATGAGTACAATCAGTAGAGTAATGAAAACATTCTCCCCTGGAAGCAGAACAATACGGTTCTGCTTCCTTGCGGCTTTGTCCGGTGCCGTGTTATACAGTTGCGAAAGCGACAGTTTCGACGATACGGTCATCCTGCGTCCCGACGGTTCCCTGGCCCGTCCCGAAGAACTGTCGGCAGGCACCGCCACCATCTTCAACTCCTCGCCCAAAGCCTACGACACCCCCGCCGACTGGGTGACGGGAACCTTGGAAAGCCGCTTCAACACGGGCAACATGCTTTACGACAATGCCCGCAACAGTTCCAGCGGCGGCAACTACGGGGGTGGACTGGGTCCCGTCTACGCCGGATACTCCTGTGCCAGCTGCCACCACAACGCCGGACGCACCAAACCCACTCTGTGGACCGACGGCGGTTCGGGAACCGGATTTTCGTCCATGCTGGTGTATATCACCCGCCGGAACGGCGCTTTCTTCCCCGACTACGGGCGAGTGTTACACGATCAAAGCATCTACGGCGTAAAGGCCGAAGGAAAGTTGAAAGTCGACTACACCTACCGGACGGAATACTTCCCCGACGGCGAAAGCTATACCCTATGCACCCCGCACTATTCCGTCACGGAATGGTATGCCGACAGCATCCGCCCCGAAGACTTGTTCGTCACCGTACGCATTCCTTTGCGCCATGTGGGTATGGGACAGATCATGGCCCTCGACGCGACGGAAATAGAAGCCTTGGCCGCCCGGAGCAACTACCCGGAATACGGCATCAGCGGACGGTGCAATTATGTAACGGAACGCGGCATCCGGCAACTGGGATTGTCGGGCAACAAAGCACAGCACGCCGACCTGACGGTGGAACTGGGATTTTCGTCGGATATGGGAACCACCAACAGCCGCTATCCCGAAGAAATCTGCGAGGGGCAATTGCAGATGTCGCAAGGTTCCATGATGGGGCTGCTCTACGACCGGCTCGACGTATCGACCGAGGACATGGAAAACGTGGATCTCTACATGCAGTCGCTGGGCGTACCGGCCCGACGCAACGTAACCCACCCTCAGGTAAAACGCGGCGAAGAGCTGTTCTACCGGAGTAAATGCCACCTGTGCCATACGCCCACGCTGCACACCCGAAAACGAGGCACCGTACTGCTGGCCGGCAGCCAGCTGCCGTGGCTGGGCGGCCAGACCGTCCACCCGTACAGCGATTTCCTGCTGCACGACATGGGGGAAGGCCTAAACGACAACTACGTGAGCGGCCTGGCACGCGGCAACGAATGGCGCACCACGCCGTTATGGGGCATCGGATTGCAGGAAACGGTGAACGGACACACCTATTTTCTGCACGACGGACGGGCCAGGAACTTTACAGAAGCCATCATGTGGCACGGCGGCGAAGGCGAAGCTTCCAAGAACCTGTTTAAAAAATTGCCCAAGGCAGACCGCAACGCCCTGGTGGCCTTCCTGAAATCACTTTAATATCCTACTTCACACATACGCATCTATCATGAACACAATCTGCAAAACCCTGCTCGGACTGACGTGCCTGCCTGCTTCCATTCACGCACAAACCACTGCATCCGACACACCAGACATGGAAAACGGTGTGGTATCCATCGCTGAAAACCGGGCTTTCACCATCCGTTCGAAAGACGGGAATTTCTCGTTCAAACCCTATTTGCTGGTCAACACCAGTTTCGAAGCCAATTACTACGACGACGAAGGGCTGGACAAGGCATATAACCAAGACAACATCGCCAACTCGGGGTTCGCCATCCGGCACGCCGTATTGGGCTTCACCGGACGGGCCTTCGGCAAGATAGACTATAACCTCTGCATCAATGCCGCAGCCTCGGGACAAGCGTTACTGCAACAGGCATGGATCGATTACACCGTACGGCCCGAACTGCGTTTCCGGGCAGGAAAGTTCAAGACACCTTTCAGCCACGCTTATCTGACCGCACTGGGCGAGACCCTGATGCCGTCGCTGCCCACATCACTCACGACCGCCGTCATCCTCCCTCATTCGCTCAATGCCGTAAACCCGAACTTCGCCACGGGCTTCGATCTCGGTGTCGAGATACACGGACTGCTGAAGAACAAATGGGGCTATGAAGCGGGGCTTTTCAACGGTACGGGTATCAGCGTAAATACAGCCACCAAGACATTGAGCGACGATTATCATATCCCCTCCCTGCTCTATGCCGGGCGGTTCACTTTCATGCCCAAAGGTCCTATGCCGGCCACACAAGGTAGTCCCCGCATGCTGCACAGCGACAAAATGCTTGTCGGTGTGTCTGTCTCGTACAACGTGGAGAGCGAGAACGAAAGCACCAACGACTTCCGTGCCGGACTGGAGTTTGCCTGGCTGAAGAACCGTCTCTACCTGGCCGGTGAAATGTATTACATGAATATGCAGTTCACCCGACGGCAGAAGATTTCGGAGGTTTACGATTTTCTGGGCGGCTACGTGCAGGCCGGCTATTTTGTGACGAGACGGATTCAGCCGGCCCTGCGCTATGATTTCATGAACCGCAACGGTATGGACACGAAAGGGTTCCTCAACATGCCAGCCATAGGATGCAATTACTTTTTCACGGGCTGCAACGTCAAATTGCAGGCTATGTATCAATACACCGGACGGGTGAAGCACGAAACGCAGCTCGACCGCGACAACGACGATCTGGGATTGTCCGTCCACAAAGGCATTGTCATCCTGCAATATTCTTTTTGAAATGATGAAAACAATCCTAAAAAAAGCCTATCTTTGCATGACGGTAAATGCCATACTGAGCACGGCATTCTGCCTGAACAGCTGCGATGACGGAGATGTTCATCCCCTCTCGGGTGAAAGCCTGGGCAACCGTAACTTCACCGTTCGGACGCACTTCAGGGAACTGGACGCATGGCCTGCAGAATACACGCTGGCACTGGCCGCCTACGACGGGCCGGATAATCCCGTCCCGCTGGTGAAAACCACCCTGTCGAAGCCGGCAGACAGCGAGACGGAAAAAATCATTTATCTGGCCAATGTACCGACGGCGGCACAACGCCTGTCCATCTCGCTCATGAAAGGATCCGTGAAGCAATACGACTACTTCACAACGGATATTTCGAAAGGCGAAACCGACCTGACACTGACTGTCGCTCCGATTCATCTGGCCGCCTTGTCGCACATACAGCAACTGGTGTTCGACAACAGCTGTTCCCGTTGCCACGGCGCCAACGGTGTTCCGACAGCAGGCCTGAACCTGACAAACGGCAACTCCTATGCCAGTCTGGTGGGACAGCAGGCCGTATGCGACCCGAACGGCGCCATGCGCGTGTATCCGGGAGATGCCGGAAAAAGTTTCCTGCACAGCATGCTCACCGACAACACAGTCGAGGCCAACCAAAACGGGCTGAACCATACCGATATGCTGGATGCAGCCGATCTGGTGGCCCTCGTGACTTCATGGATCAACCACGGAGCCGAAAACAATTAACGAACCTTACCTATTATATATAAGGACCAAAATGAAAAACCAAACGTATATATGTGCAAAAGGTGACGTACGGGCTGAAATATCTTTGTTCAGCCCTGCGGAAGGCACGGACGAGATGAATATTCTGTTGCATCTTACTCACGCGGAACATGATTTCCACCGTACGCTGGCAGAACTGGAATCCGCTGTAAAAGAATTGTGGGAGAAAGAAGAATTCAGTGCTTTCCATCCTTTGTTCAAACGCTATTTCCTGAGCGACCCGGCCAACCAAAGCGAATATATTGAAGCTGCAAACGAGGCCGGGCCGTCCTGTTCCGTCTCCATCGTAGGGCAGGCCCCGCTCGACGGCACCAAGGCCGCTTTGTGGATCATGGCTGTAACCGGACCGGCCCCAACTACAGTAAAAGTTCCTTGCAACGCCTCGGAAACCAGCTGGGGCCACAACGGACTGACCCACTACTGGCACACTAATTACCACACCAACGGAGGCAACTCGGAATCGCAAACGGACATCCTGTTGCACAGCTACACCGACGCACTGAACAGACACGGTATGACACTGGCCGAGAACTGCCAGCGCACGTGGTTTTTTGTGCACGACGTAGACGTGCATTACGGAGGAATCGTCACGGCACGCCGCCGTTTCTTTCAGGAACAGGGGCTGACCCGCGACACTCATTATATAGCCAGCACCGGCATACAGGGCAACGGAGCCGAAGCGCTCTCGCTGGTCCGGCTGGACGGTTACGCCGTAAAAGGGATTCAGCCGGGCCAGATCACTTATCTGTATGCCCGCACCCATCTGAATCCCACTTACGAATACGGAGTGACCTTTGAACGCGGCACACGTGTGGAATATGCCGATCGGGCCCATCTCTTTATCAGCGGAACAGCCAGTATCGACAACAAAGGCGAGGTGGTTCACGTAGGCGACATCGTCCGGCAGACCCGACGCATGTGGGAAAATGTGGAGATGCTGTTGAAAGAAGGAGGCTCGGGCCTGGAGGACGTGGCGCAGATGCTTGTTTATCTGCGCGATCCCGGCGATTATCCGGTGGTACGGGAAATGTTTAACGAACGCTTCCCGCACACGCCTAAAGTCTTCCTTTGGGCACCGGTATGCCGCCCGAAGTGGCTCATCGAGATGGAGTGCATGGCCATCCGTCCCCAAGGAAACCCATCCTATCCGGCTTATTAAACCGGATAGGACATGCTCTTCTTTTCTCTTTTTCTCCGTTGTCATCCTTTCCTATGTCCCCACAAAAACCGCTTCATCATCTGCCCCGGCGTACGGTGCAAACCGCTTTTCTTCTGCTGGTGCCCCTACTCCTGTTATTAGCCGCCGCCACTTTTCTGGAGAAAGCGAACGGCACCGCATGGGTGCACAAACACATTTACGGTACCGCATGGTTTACGGCAGCCTGGGCTTTGCCTTGCCTCACCGGCGCAGTCGGCCTCGTGTGGCAATACAGACGGTTATCGGTTCCGGTGCTGCTGTTGCACCTGGCCTTGCTGTTCATAGCGGCAGGAGCCTGTATCACCCGCCTCACCGGCATACAGGGTGTCGTACATCTGCGTGAAGGGGTGGAGAGCACGATTTACTACATCAAACCCGATGCCCGCACCGCCCGGCTTCCTTTCTCGCTTTGTTTAAAGCGCTTCGACATCACCTACCGACCGGGATCAGACCGACCGGCGGACTACCGTTCCGACATTACCGTCGCACACCCCGACGGAAAGCGGTCTTCACTGCAAATCTCCATGAACCGCATCGGACGTATTGGCGGATGGCGCCTCTACCAGTCGTCGTTTGATGAAGACGGACGGGGGAGCCTGCTCTCGCTGAACCATGATCCTTGGGGCACCGGCGTTACATATACGGGATACGCCCTGCTATGGGGGGCCTTCCTGGCTGTTCTCCTTCGCCGGCGCGGATTGTTCCGTACCCGTCTGAAACGCCTGTCGCGCCTCACAGCCCTGGGACTGGCCGGATGGGCGTTCCTCCCTTCCGTAGCCGCACAAGGAACCATTGAGAACGGCGTGATTCCTCGTGAGCAGGCTCAAAGGTTCGAGACGCTGCAAGTGATGAACGAAGGGCGGGTACAGCCTTTCGGTACCCTGGCCCTGTACATCACCCGCAAGCTCACCGGAAAAAGCCGTTACCGACATTTTACCAACGAACAAATAGCCCTAGGGTGCCTTCTCTTCCCCGAAGTATGGCAATACGAACCACTCATCGAAATAAAAAGCCGGGAGCTACGCAACTATCTGAAACTGCCTGAAAACAGCGCTCTACACGAATTCTTCACCCCCGAAGGCACATACAAACTGAACGATCTGCTGGACGGACAATGCCCCGAACTGCTCCGGGCAGCGCAGGAGACACACGAAAAAGTGGAGCTGCTCTTCCTGCTGCAACAAGGCAGCCTGCTGAATGTTTTTCCGGCCGGCCCGCCGCAAGCCGTCGTATGGTACGCCCCCGCCGACAGTATGCCCGACACCCTTGCGCCCGAACAGCGGTCGTTGATCCGGCAATGGCTCCCCCTGATACGTTCGGAACTGCTCAACGGAAATACAGATTCGGTACGCCTGTACATCGACAAGCTGAAGAACTACCAGACCCGATACGGAGGCAACAGTATTCTGCCCGCATCACGTATGCAGGCGGAACTGATCTACAACCGGCTCGGCCTGACCGTACCGCTCAGCCGGGCGGCTTTAGTGCTGGGGGTCGTCGGCCTGATGATATTGTTTTTCGGTCCCAACCGACACCGCTATCCGGCACGTATACTCCGATGGTTGCCCGCCCCGTTTCTGCTCCTACTGCTCCCTGAAATGGTTTTGCGAAGCATCATTTGCGGACGCCTGCCCTTGGGAAACGGATACGAAACGCTACTCACGCTGGCTTTTCTGGTACTGTCGGTCGCTCTGCTCTCGGCCCGCCGCCTCCCTTTCGCCTCCCCTTTCGGCGTATTGTCGGCCGGCGCTTTTCTGCTGGTGTCCACTTTCAGCCGGATGGACCCTCAGATCATGCCACTGGCTCCGGTTCTGCATTCCCCTCTGCTGGGTATCCACGTATCGGCCATTCTGGCTGCTTACGCCTTGTTGTCGATGACCTTCCTGAACAGCCTGACCGCCCTGTTCGTCGGTCGTCTGCGCCATTCTCCCGTCTCCACCTCGTTCAGCTACATCCTGCTTGTCCCGGCCCTGGCCTTGTTGGCTACCGGCATCTTTCTGGGGGCCGTATGGGCCAATATCTCCTGGGGAAATTACTGGAGTTGGGATCCGAAAGAAACCTGGGCCCTCATCACCCTGCTGGTCTATGCAGTCCCTGTCCATCAACGTACGTTTGCCTTTTTGCGCCGCCCTCTGTGGCTGCACAGCTACCTGTGTGCCGCTTTTGCCATCCTGTTGATGACCTATCTGGGTGTCAACTATCTGCTGGGCGGACTGCACAGTTACGCCTGACCGCCCGCATCGGCATACCCACTAAGCAGGATACCGCCAGTGTCCGTCTGACGTTAAAAAGTAGTCCACAGGGTTAGGAGGTGTTAAAAATCATCTGTTTTGAGTATTGCACCGTTAAAACTTTACCTCTACTTTTGCAGTCGGTAAACACTACATAATTTTTAGACGAAATGAATCTGAGTGAACTGCATTCCGGCGAGCGTGCCGTCATCTCCCAGGTGACAGGAAACGGTGCCCTGCGGGCCCGGCTGGGAGAAATGGGATTCGTAGCCGGTCAGACGGTAAAAAAAATATATACGGCTCCACTAGGCAATCCGATTGTCTTCGAATTGTTGGGCAGCCGCGTAGCGCTACGCCGCAAAGAAGCGGTTCAAATCACCGTCTTACCCGAAGGGGAAACGGCAGACAACGCCGCAAAAGCCGACGCACCGTTAACGATACAACCCGAGCAACAGAACGAAAACCACACTCCGGTTCCTTTCGTCATACCGCCTTCTTCTCCGGCATGCCCCGGCTGTGCCAACGGCTGCCTGACCTGCAACGCACACAAACGGCAAAAACAAAAACGACCGACCTCCGTTTCCGGCAAGAAAGAAATCACACTGGCCCTTGTAGGCAACCCCAACTGCGGCAAGACTTCCCTTTTCAACGCGGCTTCGGGCGGACACGAACATACCGGTAATTACAGTGGCGTAACGGTAAGAAGCGTCATCGGCTATCTGACGTTCGAAGGCCGTTCGATCCGTCTGATCGACCTGCCGGGCACTTATTCCCTGCGCGCCTTCAGTCCCGAAGAAGCCTACGTGGCCCATGAACTGGAAAAGGGGGGCATTGATGCCGTGATCAACGTACTCGACACCACCAATCTGGAACGTAACCTACTACTCACCCTCCAATTGAAAGAACGTCACCTGCCGCTGGTAGGAGCGTTGAACATGTACGACGAACTGACCACATCGAAAAGCACACTCTATGTAGACGAGCTTTCCCGACGCCTGCAAATGCCGCTCATACCGACCGTCGCCCGTCAGAACGAGGGCATCAAGGAACTGTTGCGCGCAGCCGTCGAGATAGCCGAAAATCCCCGTATGGAGGAGCCTGTGCCTTTCTCTTGCGCCCATTACGTACCCGACGCCCATACGGAAACACCTTTCACTACCGAGTGCCCGTGCAACGAGCGCGAGAACGAAGATCAGGCACGCTACGCTGCCATCAACCGCCTGCTGAAAGGCGTCTACACCCGCCGCCTGGGACGGGCAGGCCGCATCACTTCGGCCATCGACCGGATACTGGCTGCCCGCTGGATCGGCTACCCGTTCTTCATCGCGCTGATGGGACTTATCTTCTGGGCCACTTTTGCCTTGGGACAATACCCGATGGACTGGATCGACAACGCTGTGGCCTGGCTCGGCGCACAAATCGAAGCGGGATGTCCCGAAGGACCGGTGCGCGACCTGCTCATCGACGGCATTCTGGGCGGAGTAGGCAGCGTCATCGTTTTCCTACCCAATATCCTGATTCTTTATCTGCTCATTTCCATTCTGGAAGATTCGGGCTACCTGGCCCGGGCTGCTCTGCTGGCCGACCCGTTCCTCAACCGGATGGGGCTGCACGGCAAATCATTCATCCCGCTGCTGATGGGATTCGGCTGCAACGTGCCTGCCGTGATGGCCACCCGAACCATCGAAAACAACAAAAGCCGGTTGCTCACCCTGCTTGTGGTGCCTTTCATGTCATGCAGTGCCCGCATACCGGTCTACATCATTTTCACCGGAACTTTCTTTGCCCGCTACGCCGGAGCCGTCATGCTCGGGTTGTATGTATTGGGCATCGCCACGGCTTTGCTGGCAGCATGGATCATGAGCCGCCTGATACTGCAAAAACAGGATACCCACTTCGTCATGGAACTGCCTCCCTACCGCTATCCCTCCGCGCGGGGCGTACTGCGGCACACTTGGGAAAAAGGTCACCAATATCTGCATAAAATGGGCGGTGTCATTCTTGTGGCCAGCCTCATCATCTGGGCACTGGGCTATTTTCCCCGGGACGAAGCACAGCTCTCTGCCGCCGAACAACAAGAACAATCTTACATGGGACGTATCGGACACGCCATCGAACCGATCCTGCGCCCGCTGGGCTATGACTGGCGCATGAGCGTGGGCGTATTGGCCGGCACTGGTGCCAAGGAGCTGATGGTCAGTTCACTGGGAGTACTATACGACTGTTCCGAAGAAGACACCGCCGCCGACAACGTAAAAGACGCCTCCCAGACCCGCCTGGCCCAAGTGCTCGCCCAACACACTACGCCGC
Organism: uncultured Paraprevotella sp.; assembly: GCA_910584955.1. Classification (GTDB taxonomy): domain Bacteria; phylum Bacteroidota; class Bacteroidia; order Bacteroidales; family Bacteroidaceae; genus Paraprevotella. Next base: position 30,229 of record CAJUDC010000003.1, read on the forward strand.
AAGCCGCCATCAGTTACCTGATATTCGCCCTGCTCTACTTTCCCTGTGTGGCCACTCTCATTGCCGTAGCCAACGAAAGCGGGAGTTGGAAATACGGCTTGTTTACAGCGGTCTATACCACCGGTCTGGCCTATGTCATGGCTTTCGTGGCTTACCGGCTGGCTTTCCTGTTCTTATAAATACTTTTGCAAACAGACATCTAACCTGATTTTTCCGAAACACTACCCCATGAACTTTACCTCTCCGACCAGGCAAAGGACACGCCTTTTCTTTGCCCTGACGCTGACGGCCATCATCGCCGGCACCCCCCTACCGACACACGCCCAAAGATACGAAGGCAACGTATCGCTCATCTCCGAAGCCGGATGGAACCTGACCGACAACCGCGCAGGATGGTGCAACCTGCTGAAAGCCGGAGGCGCCGCCGCCCTCTGGCAAGGCGCCCGTCTGGAAGCCGAAGCACTGGGCACCTACCGGTTGCACTGTCCGCTGACCGACGACTTGCAAGGCCTTTCCAACATCGACGCCGGGCACAACCGCGCCTTCCGGTTCGTACAAGCCGGACTGAGCCAGCAAATAGGAACCCGCTGGACGCTTTTCGCAGGATTGCGCAACGTGGATACCGACCATTTCGACACCCCGTTTACCGGACTGTTCACCGGCTCTTCCCACGGAGATTTCCCCGTCTTGTCGGCCAACTTTCCTTTAGCCACCTATCCGATGTCGGCCCTGAGCCTGCATGCGGAATACCGACCGAACCGCCGGCTGACCGTAAAGGAAAGCGTATACAACGGAGTGGCCGACGACCGGATAAACCGGCAATTCCGTCTGCAACCGAAAAAAGACGGCGTTTTCAACATCGGATGCGTGAATTATACAGTCGACCCAGAAGAAAAGCATCACGGACATTACACACTGGGGTATGCGCTGGGCACACAGCCTGTCTACGACGACGAACAACGAACCGGCGACCTTACCTATAACTACACGCTGTGGGCATTGGGCGAACAAAGTCTCGTGGACATCGGACGCACGCACCTGGGCGCTCTGCTGCAAGGCGGAATCGCTCCGGCCCGCCGCAGTGCCTGTCGTTATTACTGGGGTGCCGGACTGACCTTGGGAGGCGTGACCCGCCGCGACGCCCACCTGGGAATTGTGGTAAACCGAGCCATCTATTCCGACGGAACGGAGACGGACACGGAATTCACCGGGCATTTCCCCGTATGGAAATACATGGCTGTGCAACCGGCTTTTCACCATATCCGCACCAACGGACGCTCAACAGTTGCCGCTCTGCTGCGGATCTGTTTTGAAATCGGTGGAGAAAAAGAATAAAAAAGCTGTAGACCTTTCTGCAAAAAGGTGTACAGCTAATTTCAGGAAGGTGTAGACCCTATTTAAAAAAGGTCTACACCTTTTTACATTCTCTTCAAGAAACTTTCTGTTATTGGACTTCCTGCCAACGGTTTACCCTGCACTTGGGACTTAACGTTTCCGACCGTATGCCTCGTATCGCCCGCAGCCGACCGTTTTTTTAATACCGCATTCCCGAATCCTTTCCGATAGCCGGCTGAAAGAAGCCCTCCGAAAACTTTTTCTTTCAGCCCCAAAAACGTAACTTTGCATTTTCAAACCGGATAACCGGATGCTCGCCGAAAGCATCCCGGCCCTATCAAAAACAATATGAAACAGACACTTCATACCCCCTATACCGAAACCCTGCCCTGCGGACTGCGCATCGTAAGTTCACCGGCACTTACCGGAGTAGCCTACTGCGGACTGGCCGTCAACGCCGGCACACGCGACGAACACGAACATGAAAACGGACTGGCACACTTTTGCGAACACCTGACCTTCAAAGGTACCCGCCGGCGAAAGGCATGGCACATCCTGAACCGCATGGAAAGCGTAGGCGGCGACCTGAATGCCTATACGGGCAAGGAAGAAACCATCTACTACACCGCCTTTCTGAAAGAACACTTCGGACGGGCCGTGGATCTGCTGGTGGACATCGTATTGGGAAGCCTGTACCCGCAAGCGGAAATGGACAAGGAGGTGGAAGTGGTCATCGACGAAATCGAAAGTTACAAGGATTCGCCCGCCGAACTGATTTTCGATGATTTTGAAAACTTGATTTTCAGCGGACATCCGCTGGGACGCAATATACTGGGCGAGGCGGAAGGCCTACGCAGCTTCCGCAGCGAAGACGCACAAGCCTTCACCCTGCGCCATTATACCCCGCGCAACATGGTGCTGTTCGTACAGGGCGACATTCCTCCCCAGACGGTAAAACGAGAGGTGATGCGCGCGCTGAAACGAGTAAGCGCCTCCCTGGAAAGCACACATCCGCTGCACAGGCTGCTGGCCGAAAACACCTCGCCCGCACCGACATCCGACGCTGAGACGGGCCGCACCGCTCCCCTGCCTTATCAACCGCGCGAAGTGGTGATGCACAAGGACACCCACCAGGCCCATGTAATGATAGGCACCCGTTGCTACAGCGCCCGGGATCCGCGCCATCTGCATCTTTATCTGCTGAACAATATACTGGGAGGACCGGGCATGAATTCCCGGTTGAATCTAAGTCTGCGAGAGAAAAACGGATTGGTGTACAGCGTAGAAAGCAACATGACATGCTACACCGACACGGGGGTGTGGAGCATTTACTTCGGGTGCGACACACACGACGTGGCACGCTGCCGGCGGCTCGTACGGAAAGAGCTGGACCGGCTGATCGAAGCTCCCCTGTCGGAGAATGCCCTGAAAGCCGCTAAAAAACAAATCAAGGGGCAGATAGGTATCTCTTACGACAACTTCGAAAGCATGGCATTGGCACAAGGAAAAACATTCCTGCACTACGGAAAAGTACGCAACATAGAAGAACTGTACCGGAAGATAGACGCCCTGACAAGCGAAGATCTGCACCGCACGGCGCAGGAGCTGTTCAAGGCTGACAATCTGACGACGTTGATTTATCAATAGGCTGCCGGCAGGACCGCTGTAAGACGAGGAGCCCTTCCGGCCCCATATTGAACAGCAGATCCACAATGCTCAGATTCGGAAGAAAACCGTGTCGGGAGGAAAACACCTGATAATAAGGAACGGGAGAAAAAGCCGTATCGGGCAGACCGGACGCCTTGGGAAGAATCACCTCCCGAAAATCATCAAAAGCCTCACTCCCGATCTCTCCGACACCGGCAAGAGCCAGTGCTACACCCGGACGGGTGTAGCGCTCCGTAAACACCGGAACCGCTTCCAAATCCAACAGCCGGCAGACGGTAGCACACAACGCTTCGTTGAAATCGAACAAGAACGTCCATCTCCGTTCGTAAAAGGGGCGCAAGTCATCCGCATAGTATTCGAAAAAAGGAGTATGCCGATAGGCACTCTCCAACGCATTCCAATGTTGATGGCGCCAATTGCCGTGGTCGGAAATACGCACATCCTTCATCAGGCATTTATCACCTTCGGCTTTCTCCACCGGAACAGTCAGTGCCTGAACGCCTCCGGGCGTCGCAATCAGACAGCGGTTCCGATAAGTCTGCTTCACATAATGATCGTACCGCTCCACGACCGTGCGTCTGTACGAAAAAAGTTTGGCATAATACTGAACAGGAGCCAGATAGGCAGAAGATAAAAGTACGGTTTCGTTCATTTTTTCGAATTACAACGGGAACATCCTACGGGGATCTTAAGAAAAAAACGATCGGGACGGAATCGCTTATACCACGGACGGGAAGAATCCGTCGAATAGAGTACCCGACACATGCGCCCAATGAGGTGATCGGAAGGTACAAAACCAAATACGCGCGAGTCGTATCGGTTGACAGTATTGCCTGTGGTCATCCAACAATAATCTTTTTGAAAGCGGTAGGAATCGACGATACGTCCGTCCACACACAGTTTGTTGTCGATAACCGCAGCCTTCACCGGTTCATGGGCATTGATGGTGCGCGCATACATATAGGCATTCCAAGGCTCCACCTTTATCCGGCGCCCCTTGGCAGGCACCGTCAAGGGCCACACACATCCGGTACGACGGTTGCGGACGCAACTCGCCTTTCCCAGCGTATTGATCCACACCGTGTCTCCCGGCGCCGCCAGACAACGACCGACAAAAACCTCACGCGCATCGGTCACCGCCTCGACCGTATCGACCGGATTATTGAACGCGACCCACTCACCGGCGGAAACCGCTCTAGGGAAAAGCCGGACATATCCCCACCAACGCATGCCCGGCAAACGCAATCCGTAACTGAGCCGGGACACCCAGACCCGATCACCGGCACGGAACACCGGTCTCTCGCCGTCCTGTGGAATAACCAGCAGAGAAACCAAAAACAGGCGTAGCCCAAGCACTGCAAGCACAGCCAGGACCAATGCCGGAATCAAGCCCCGATAGCGTTTCAAATCTTACTCAGTTATTTGATATTATCTACTATGCTGAAGATACGGTTCCAGCGTACATGACCGTCGAACCATCCGCGATCCTTATCCAACGACAGCCAAATAAGGATGGGTTTTCCCACGACATGATCTTCCGGCACAAAGCCCCAATAACGTGAATCGGCCGAGTTGTGCCGGTTATCTCCCTGCATCCAATAATAATCCATTTTGAAGGTATAGCTGTCTGCCGGCTTCCCGTTGATATAAATCTTGCCGTCGATCACTTTCAGATCGTTGCCCTCATACACCCGAATAGGGCGTTCGTATACAGGCAGATTCTCTAACGTCAGTTTGACGGCTTTTCCCCGGGCCGGAATCCATACCGGACCGTAATTGTCGCGCGTCCAGCCGGTATGGCCGTTCAGCGGATAAATACCTTCCGTAGCGGCGGTGCTATCATAGGCTATGGTCTCTACGACATCCTTACACGACGACAGACGTTCGTATGCTTTTTGCGTAAGAGGGACATAACCGGTATGGTACAACATCTGAAGATCTTCGTTGCTGATATCCAGTTCACGGGCCAGCGCCACCGGCAGATCGGTTTTCAACACCACCCGGTAATTATACTGCACATTATCCGGTTCCTTGTTGGCCTTACCGTCCAGATAAACGACATGATCTTTGATCTGCAACGTCTGACCCGGCAATCCCACACAGCGTTTCACATAATTCTCCCGACGGTCTACGGGACGCGTTCCTATCTTTCCGAACTCGCCCGGATTCTCCCGCAAAAAAGAGCGCCCCAGGGCATAATAACGGTCGTACACCTGGCGCTGCTGCCATGTCGTAAGAGAATCCATCAAAGGCACCGAACCGTGTATCTGCGCATAGAGCTGCTCCCCGTAACCGTAACACAGCGCATAATAATCGGCAGCCTGATAAGCGGGGTTAAGGGCCACGGTATCACCGGCCGGATAATTAAACACAACAATATCGTTGAGCTGCACCTTGCCGCCCGGCACGCGCTTGTAGTCCCACTTGGGCCAGTCCAAATAGGACTTGCAGCCCAGCACGGGTAAGGTATGTTGAGTGAGGGGCATGGAAAGCGGAGTCTGAGGAGCACGAGGTCCGTAGCTCATCTTACTGACAAAAAGGTAATCGCCCACAAGCAACGATTTCTCGAGCGAAGAAGAGGGTATCGTATAATTCTGAAAGAAATAGATGTTGACAAAATAAACGGCCACCAAGGCAAAAACGACAGCATCTACCCACCCCATCACCGTGCGGACAACAGGATTCTCGGCATCCTTCCACCAGGTCCAGGGTATTTTTCGGGAAATATACGCATCATAGATAAAGGGAACCACAATCAATCCCCACCAACTTTTGATCCAGATAAGGAACGCCAGATAAAGAGCCACCACGAAGCTCATCTTAAGCCATTGCAAGGTGGTCGGTTTTTCTTTTTGTATTTTCATATCAGTCAACGGAAGCGCCTATCGGCCTTCCTTTCATCGTTTTTTAAAATTGAAACATATCCTCCATCGTCAGAAGTCCCTGACGGGTAGCCGTAAACTCAGCGGCCAGCACGGCTCCCAAAGCAAAGCCCTTGCGGCTGTGAGCATCGTGTGTAATCGTAATGCTGTCGGCTTCGCTGTCGTACGTCACGGAATGAATGCCCGGCACTTCGTCGCGACGCACACTGTTAATGGGCAGTTCGTCCGGTGCACAAGCATCGGAGCCTGACAGATGTCCTTCGGCATCCAGCAAAGTGCCCTTCACCCAACTCGTTTTCCGGTCAAGGTTTTCCAGAATGCCTTCGGCCAATGTAATGGCCGTTCCGCTGGGAGCGTCAAGCTTATGTACGTGGTGTACTTCTTCCATCTTCACATCGTAAGCGTCAAACCGGTTCATGATGCGTGCCAGGTAACGGTTGACCGCCCCGAAGATGGCCACTCCCAAACTGAAATTCGAACTCCAGAACAAGGTTTGCCCCTGTTCGGCGCACAACCGTTTCACCTCCTCTCCATGCTCGGCCAGCCATCCAGTGGAACCGGAAACGACCTTGACATGATGACGGAACGCCCGCAAATAATTATCGTAAGCCACATGCGGCGCCGTAAATTCGATGGCCACATCCGCCTGTCGGAAAGCCTCCGAATCGAAATCGTCCTGATTGTCTATATCAATAATACAGCAAATACGATGGCCCCGGCTTAGGGCAATCTCTTCGATCATACGGCCCATCTTGCCGTATCCTATTAAGGCTATTTTCATGCAATGATTATTATTTTATCGCACAAAGATAGGGATTTGCACGGAATTTCATTATATTTGTTACATTTTTTAATCATTCCGAAGCGGGTTAATCATGGAAAAACTGCTGCACTATGTGTGGAAACACAAAATCTTCCCTTTGAAAGCCTTACAGACCACCGACGGCGAAGAAATAGAGATTATCGACCCCGGAACAAGCCATACAAACGCGGGACCGGATTTTTTCAACGCCAAGATAAAGTGGAACGGAACGCTGTGGGCCGGCAATGTGGAGCTGCATATCCGGGCTTCCGACTGGTACAAGCACGGACACGAGCACGACGCGGCCTACAACAACACGATATTGCACGTAGTGAACATAGCCGATTGCCGCGTCAAAGCCGAAAACGGAAAAGCGATTCCCCAACTACAACTGGATATCCCCGCCCGCATACAACAACATTACGACGACCTGTGCCGGACAGAGGCGTACCCCCGTTGTCACCCGATCATACGCCGTCTGGACACCCTGACCGTACACAGCTGGATGAGTGCACTGCTCTACGAACGTATGGAAGAACGGGCCGCACAGGTGACGGAGCGCGTACGACAGCTGAACGGCGACTGGGAAAACGCACTCTTCATCACGCTGGCACGCAATTTCGGTTTCGGTCTGAACGGCGATACCTTCGAATATTGGGCACGCCGCATCCCTCTATCGGCTGCCGCCAAGCACAGGGACAACCTGTTTCAAATAGAAGCCGTCTTCATGGGACTTGCAGGACTGCTGGACCCTACCGCCGTACCTAAAAGCAACCGGGAAGCGGCCCAAAAGGACGAGTACTTCGAACGGTTGCAAAAAGAATACCGCTATCTGGCCCACAAATTCTCGTTTCCCGATCCTGTGGCCTGCGAACGCTGGCAATACCTGCGTCTGCGACCGCAGAATTTCCCTCATCTGCGCATTTCCCAACTGGCATACCTCTATCACCGGCAAAGCATCGGCCTGTCGCGCCTCCTGGAGGCTGCCGACCGGGATGAACTGCTCCGTCTGTTGCAAAGCCGGGTGACACCTTACTGGGAAACCCATTACATCTTCGGATGTCCCGCTCCCCGAAACGAGAAACACCTGTCGGTAAATTCGCGGCGGTTGCTTATCATTAACACGGTAGTGCCCGTGCTGTATGCCTACGGTCGGCAACACGGAAACGAGACTCTCTGCAACCGGTCCATAGAATGGCTCGAACAATTGAAAGCGGAAAGCAACTACATCATCCGGCAATGGGCTGCATGCGGTCTGACGGTAGAGACGGCTGCCGACAGTCAGGCACTGATTCAACTGAAGAGAGCATATTGCGACAGAAAGGAATGCCTGAAATGCCGTTTCGGTTACGAATACCTGAAAAACGAACAGATTTGAATCCCCGACATTATAAACGTAAACAAACCATCATACCATGAGCGAACAGTATACTTTTGAGCTGAAAATGAAAGTACGCGACTACGAATGCGATCTTCAGGGAATAGTAAACAATGCCAACTACCAGCACTATACCGAACATACCCGCCACGAATTCCTGTTGTCGGTCGGCATAAGCTTTGCCGAGATGCACGAACAAGGTATCGACGCCGTAGTAGCCCGACTGAACATGGCATTCAAAACTCCGCTTAAAAGCGGCGATGAATTCGTCAGCAAACTTTATGTAAGAAAAGAAGGCATCAAGTACGTATTTTATCAGGATATCTTCCGACTGCCGGACATGAAATGCTGTATCCGAAGCCAGGTGGATACGGTTTGTCTGGTAAACGGACGTCTGGCCGACTGTCCCGATCTGAACGCCAAGTTAGCTCCTTATTTCAGCCTATAACACCGTTGCATGACAGAACAGGAAATTCTTTACACCATGATGTTGACGCGGGTACCTCACCTGAACGTCGCCAACCAACGGATGCTGTTGAAAGAACTGGGCAGCGCAACAGCCGTCTTCGAGCACCGCAAGGACCTCCCGTCCGTACTGCCCGAAGCTTCTCCCCGGCTGACTGAAGCCTTATCCGGTATGGAATCGCTGTTGCCGCGTGCCGAAGAAGAACTGGCTTTTACACAACAGAAACAGATCCAATGCCTGTGTTACCAAGATGCAGACTACCCGTCGCGGATGCGCGATTGCGTCGACGCTCCCGTATTGCTGTATTACCGAGGAACGGCCGACCTGAACCGCACGCATGTGGTCAGTATCGTAGGCACACGGCATTGCACGGAATACGGTCGCGATGTGTGCCGGAATTTTCTGGCAGAAATAGGGAAACTACACCCCGATATACTGGTCGTAAGCGGACTGGCCTACGGTATCGACATCAATGCCCACCGTCAGGCGTTGCAGAACGGACTGGACACCGTGGGCGTACTGGCACACGGTCTGGACCAGATTTATCCGCGCCTGCATCGGGAGACGGCCATAGAAATGACCCGTCACGGAGGGTTGCTCACGGAATTTATGAGCCGGACCAACGCCGACAAGGTGAACTTTGTACGGCGCAACCGTATCGTGGCCGGTCTTGCGGATGCCACCATCGTAGTAGAGTCTGCCGAAAAGGGCGGATCGCTCATTACCGCCGAAATTGCCGAGAGCTACCACCGGGATGTCTTTGCCGTGCCCGGCCGCATCGGCGATCCTTATTCCAAAGGTTGTCACCTGCTGATCCGGGACAACAGGGCCGTCATCCTGCAAAGCGCCGAAGACTTTGCCCGAGCTATGGGATGGCAAAAAGAACAGGACCGGAAGCACCTCCGCCGGCAACCCGTACAGCGGGAACTGTTTCCCGACCTTTCGTTCGAAGAACAACGGATACTAAAATGCCTCACCGATTGCGACAGCAAACCGATCAACCGACTGAGCATAGAAACGAATCTCCCCATACACCAACTTAGCGCTCTCCTGTTCAACCTGGAAATGAAAGGGCTGGTCAGAATGCTCGGCGGCGGCATGTATCGTCTGCTGTCCTGAGCGCCCCTGCCCTAAAAAACGTGCATGAGCTGCTGTCGTCCCGACAATGG
>CAJUDC010000004.1 GCA_910584955.1 uncultured Paraprevotella sp.
CGGCCTCCGGGACACAGACAATTCGCATGCCTTCTTCCCTACGATGCCCGACAACAGGCACCGTATTTCAAAAATCATTACTTCCCGGCTTTTCTTTTTCCTTACAAAAAATCCACATCGCGAGGGCGCTGTCTCCACCGCCAGCTCCTACCTGTTTGCCTTTCCATACTTTTCTTTTTCTCATCGTGCTGCAAAAATAAACACTTTCGTACGTTTACTTTTGCGGCACACCGCAAAAAGCGGAAAGAACGTCCTTCGCCTCCCTATAAAAAGAATAAAAAAGCTTAAAAAAGACACCCAAAAGAGCTTTTTGCTATTTCAACATTGCAAAAACCGGCCTAAAGCATTACCTTTGCAAAAGAAATTCACGCTTATAGGAATTTCTCCCGACAGACTATTCAATCGAAGACATGCTGAAAAAAATTGCGATACTGTTATTTTGCTGTACGGCGACGCGAGCCGTAAACCCTATTTCAACCGAGAGGATTGCACTGACCTCTACCCCGAATACGGAAAATGTTCGTGAGAACACCGTTGATTCGACCGCCGTCATTCCGTTGCAGACAACGGGAGACGATATTGTCAATACCGCCAGAAAATACTTGGGCAAACGCTACCGGTTCGGTCACCGAGGCCCCAACGCGTTCGACTGCTCAGGCTTTACGAGCTACATCTACGAGCAGGAAGGCGTTCGCATAGGCCGCTCCTCACGCGATCAGTTCCGCGAGGGTGAGAAGATAAGCATCCCCGATTTGCGCAAAGGCGATCTGGTATTTTTTGGAAGGGGCGGAAGCAAACACCACATCAACCACGTAGGCATCGTAACGGAAGTAGACCCGGACAAGGGGCGCTTTAACTTTATCCATGCCTGTAGCCGAGGCGTAGCCATTGACACCTATCCCGACATTAAATATTATGTCAGCCGTTATGTCAGCGCACGCCGCATCCTGCCGGATTAGCCCGAAGAATCTTATACGTATCCTACTGATCCCAAGCATGCTGATGCCGGGGATTCAGACACTGCAAGCCCAACCTGATGAGCTGACTTTTGCTTTTACGGGCGACATCATGATGGGGACGACCTACCCCGATTCCCTTTATCAGACGCACTTACCGGCCAACAACGGGAAAGAATTGCTTAAAGCACCACTTGACATTTTACGGCAAGCCGATTTCACAGCCGGCAATCTGGAAGGGACATTGCTGGAACAGGGCGGATCGGTAAAGGAAAGCAAAGATCCGAACCTGCACTACGCGTTCCGTACCCCTCCGCATTACGTAGATAACCTGTTGGAAGCCGGATTCGATTTTGTCAGCCTGGCCAACAATCACAGCAACGACTTCGGGACCGAAGGACTGCGCTCCACACAGAAAACATTGAAAAAAGCCGGAATAGCCTATGCCGGTCTGAAAGGCTTGTGCGAAACAACCGTCGTCACACGCAAAGGCATACGTTTCGGCATTGCCGCTTTCAGTCATAATGCGCTGACTCCGCATCTGAGCCATCTGAAAAAGGTAAGGCATACCGTGAGCGAACTGCGCCGAAAGTGCGACTACGTGATCGTATCGTTCCACGGCGGTGCCGAAGGTACAAAGTTCACCCGTGTGCCGCATAGCCGGGAGTATTGTTTCGGAGAAGACCGAGGCGACGTATGTGCCTTTGCCCGCACCTGCATAGACGCCGGTGCGAATCTGGTTTACGGACACGGACCGCATGTGGTACGCGCCATCGAGCTATACAAAGACCGCCTCATCGCCTACAGCCTGGGCAATTTCTGTACGCCTTATCGCATCAACATAACCGGACGGTCGGGCTATGCACCGGTACTGACCGTAACGACAACCCGTGACGGAAAATTCGTGAAAGGACAAATCCACTCCTTCATCCAGCAACACGGACGCGGTCCGCAACGGGACAAAACCCACCGCGCTGCCACGGAAATAGCCGAGCTCACACAGCAAGACTTTCCGCAGACACCCGTCCTCTTCTCGCCCGACGGACATATCACCCGACGATAAAAGGCGAGCGGTCGAGTTTCCGTGCACAAGCGGGACAATACCCCTTTACCATATAATTAATGGACTGCACGGCAAAACCGTCCGGCAATTCCACCTGAGGTATGTGTATCTGCTTGAAACAAAAGGTACGCTGACAGCCCAAACAGTAAAAATGAGCATGCATATCGTCCAACGTACAGGCACATTCCCCCGCACAAACCTCGTATTTAAGCGATCCGCTCCCGTCCTCCAGCGCATGCACCAGCTGCCGGGACAGCAGCAAGGTGAGCGTTCGGAATATAGTGGATCTGTCCACCGTGTCCAACCGCATCTCCAATTCGCCCAACGACAACGCACATCCGGCTTCGGTCAGTGTGCGGAAAATAAGCAATCGCAAGGCCGTGGGCTTCACACCCCGCTGCTCCAATCTTTTCTCGTAATCCGATAATTCCATTTTTCCTTCCGGCCGCACCCGTATGCAGCTTCTGCTGTTAATAAGTAAACGAACTCCCGCCTAAAAATTCACGCAACAACGAAGTGGGCGGGATCTGCGCATCGTGTACCGGCACCAGATAACGCAAAAAAGTGCGCAGACGATAAGCCTCGGCGTATTCCGGTTCGCACTCCGGCACTTGCTCCAGCAAGGGCAGCACCTGCGTTCGGATAACGGCCAGTTCGAACAGGAGCGCACTATTGAACATCACATCCGCATTTTCCTGATACGGAAAGATCCACTTGGCTTCGCCGGCCCGTACGCTGGGCCAGCGGCGGATGGTTTCAAGCGCCGAATATCCACGATACTTGTGATCGCGGATGATCCTACGCAACAGACGGTTGTCGGTAGTGGGAATATAATTGTGATCGTCGAGCAGAATCGTGGTCAGTGCCGACACATAAATCTTATACTTGTTCTCCTCGGGGATATGCGTCGTCAGCGCCGGATTCAAGGCATGGATCCCCTCCAGAATCAGCACCATATCTTTGGTAAACCGCAGCCTGCGTCCGCTGCTCACCCGCTTACCCAACTGAAAATCATACCGTGGCAATTCTATTTCCTCGCCCGCCAGCAAAGCATTCAGCTGTTCATTGAAAAAGTCAATGTCAAGCGCATGGATGGATTCGAAATCGTAATCTCCTTTTTCATCACGCGGCGTATCCTCGCGATTCACAAAGTAATCATCGAGCGAAATGGGATAAGGACGCACGCCGCCGGCCATCAACTGTATGGACAGGCGTTTACTGAAAGTGGTTTTTCCACTGGAGGACGGACCGGAAATAAGGACCATCCTTACCTGCGGACGCGAGCGGATCTCGTCGGAAATATGGGAAATTTTCTTTTCCTGAAGCGCTTCGGACACATTCACCAAGTCCGTAACGCGCCCGTTCCGACAGGCTACATTGAAATCCCCCACCGTGCGAACGCCCAATATATCCTGCCACCGGTGATCCTCCCGATAGATTTCGAGCATCTTTTTCTGATGAACCATTTCTTCCAGTTGTCGGGGATCCTTGCGGGAAGGGGCACGCAGCAACAGTCCTTCTTCGTAAAGAACCAGATCGAACACCTTCAGTCCGCCGGTAGAGGTCAGCAGTGAACCGTAAAAATAATCCACGGAATCACCCAACCTATAATAATAGGTGTAAATATCTCCCGTACTCTCCAGAAGCAAGACCTTGCTCTCCAGCCCCTGCTTTCTGAACATATCCACAGCTTCTTCCGTCGGGCTCTGTACTCGACGAAACGGTAGGTCGGCATCCACTATCTCCTGCATCCGGTGCCGTATGTTCCTGACATCCTCGTCATTCAGCGGACGTCCGATAAGCAGATTGCAATAATACCCGCCCGAAACAGAGGCATTCACACGCAGCTCCCCACCGGGAAACACATCTTCGGTCGCCTTAGCCAACACGAAGAATAGAGAACGCGTATAAGTGCGCATACCGGAAGACGAAGTGATATCCAGAAACTCCACATCCTTGTTATTGAACAAGCGAAAATTCAGTCCTTCCACCCTATTATTCACTCTGGCACTGACCGGCCCGTAAGGCATCGACAGATTTAATTGCCTGTAAGCCTCCAAAAGCGTGCTTCCAAAAGGAATTTTTATTGTTTTTTTGTTATTTTTGCAACGGATTTGTACACTCTGTAACATATTCTGTACCTTTTTGAAATTAAGTTTTTAAATGTACGGAATGAATGGCAAAGGAAAGACCTTCGTTCCATTAAAAAAACAAAAGAAGATGACAGTTTTAGCATTTTTAAAACTTATGGGATGTCTGGGCCTGCTGATGTACGGTATGAAACTGTTGGGCGAAGGACTGCAGAAAATGGCCGGCAACCAGTTGAGAAACGTGCTGGACACACTGACTACCAACCGCTTCACCTCGTTGCTTACAGGAGCTCTTATCGCACTTATCATCCAGTCGTCGACAGCTACCTCGGTAATGACCATCGGATTCGTGCATGCCGGCCTGTTCACTTTCGTACAGGCATTATCCGTCATTATGGGAGCCAGTGTGGGTAACACCTTCATCGCATGGCTCATGGCCGCCGAGTTCAACTTTTCGCTGAGCAACTACGTCTATCCGTTACTGGCCGTAGCCATCTGTCTGATCTATTCGCGCAACCACCGTTCGGCGGGTGAATCGCTGTTCGGTATCTGCTTTCTGTTCCTTGGGCTGGGCTGGCTCTATATCTTTGCAGCGGATACGGATCCCGCTATCAACGAACGGCTGGCCCGTTTCTTTGCAGCAGCCGGAAACGGATACGGTTCCCACCTGCTGTTCCTACTGGCCGGAGGTCTGCTCACCATGTTGGTGCGCTCCTCGGCCGCACTGATGGCTACCTCCATGATCTTATGTTCGACAGGGGTACTATCCATCTACAGCGGAGTGGCACTGGTGATGGGTGAGAATATCGGACGGGCCCTCCTCACCTGGCAAGCCGCCGCCTCAGCCGGACTACCGGCACGGCGTACGGCCTTGGCCCAACTGATTTTCAACCTGTCGGGGGTAGCATGGGCCTTTTGGGTATTTCCCCTCTTCGTGGATGAAATCTGCAACCGGGTAGACTACGACCCTCAGCCCTCGTCACCCGCCCATAACAACCTGGCTTACGTACTGGCCGCCTTTCACACCTGTTTCAGCATTTGCAACGTACTTGTTTTCATCGGGCTGATAAAACCCTTGAAACGCCTGTCTCACCGCCTGATCACTCCGTCGGAAGAAGGAAACGAAGAGGAATATGAATTGAAATATATCAGTTGCGGGCTGCTCACGACCCCCGAACTGTCTGTTCTGGAAGCCCGGAAAGAAATCAACAATTACGTAGCCCTCACGTGCCGGATGTTTACGCAGGTACAAATACTCTGTACCGTATCCAACGACAATGAGTTCAACAAGTTGTTCACACGGATAGAAAAATACGAATCGGTAAGCGACGACATGGAAGTGGAAATAGCCAACTATCTGAATGAGGTAAGCGACGACCGGCTTAGCTCCGACACCAAAAATCAGATACGCTGTATGCTCCGCGAAATTTCGGAAATAGAAAGCATCGGAGACAGTTGTTACAACATAGCCCGCACGCTCGAACGCAAGTTCCGCAACAAAGAGCCTTTCACCGGCCGGCAAATGGAACACCTTCACCAGATGTTCCAGCTCACCGATCAGGCTCTTGAGGAAATGAAACGGTTGCTTTCCGGGAAACACATTCCCAAAGAAGCCGGCACATCATTCTACATCGAGCAGGAAATCAATAATTTCCGAAAACAGCTACGCAGCCTGAACATCATTGACATCAACAACCACGAATACACCTATCACGTGGGAGCTATGTATATGGACATCATCAACGAATGCGAGAAACTGGGCGACTACATCATCAATGTGGTGGAAGCACGGCTGGATGCACATCCGCACAGCGCTTAGTCCGCCTCTATCCCAAAAGAAAAGGCGAGCTTCCGCCCGCCTTTTCCTTTTTATATCCAATTCCTACTCTTCGCAGGGTTCGAAATCTTCTTTCCCTACTCCGCACAACGGACAAACCCAATCCTCGGGAATATCTTCAAAAGCCGTACCCGGTTGAATACCCGATTCGGGATCTCCCTTCTCAGGATCGTATACCCATTGGCATACTGTACAAACATATTTTTTCATTTTCTGATCGTGTTAAAAGTAAATACTTCCAATAATAATCTCTCAAACCGGATGCAAGTATACTAAATTAATTTGAAACTCGCACAGACCCTACTTATAGATTGTAGTTTTTTAACAGCCGGATCAATTCAGCCATTCCTTCGGAAGCGCCTTTGCGTATATGAACCACCGGTCGGGAAGAATGCCATCCGACCGTATTCGGATCAATAAGAAAGACAGGCACCCCCTCCGGCACATAATTCAACAGCCCCGCCGCCGGATAGACATTCAGAGACGTCCCGATGACAACAAATACATCTGCCCGTTCCACCTCCTCAATCGCTTTCTCGATCAGTGGAACCGCTTCGCCGAACCACACGATAAAGGGACGCAACTGACTGCCGTCGGCGGCCCTGTCTCCCCATGCTATCTCACAATGCTCCGGTGTCAGTTCGCGAATGCAACGTACATCATTCGGATTCCTACTGGAAGTGACTTTCATCAGTTCGCCGTGCAGATGAATCACCCGACGGCTACCGGCACGCTCGTGCAGATTGTCCACATTCTGCGTCACCACCGTCACATCATACGCCGACTCCAGCGAAGCCAGCAGTTCGTGTCCCCGACAAGGCTGCACCTCGCCCAGTTGCTTGCGCCGCTGATTATAAAAGTCAAGCACCAACTGAGGATTACGGGCATATCCCTCGGGAGTGGCAACATCCTCCACCCGGTATTGCTCCCACAATCCGCCCGAATCCCGGAACGTACTGATTCCGCTTTCCGCAGACATACCGGCACCGGTTAAAACAACCATTTTCTTCATAAGCTATCTTATTGCTTACCAAAGATACACATTTCTCCTCATATTTCAGCAATAATTTTTGAAGCATAAAAAAAAGACTGTATATTTACCCGGACTTTATTATTTTACTTAATCATTTTTAATCACCATCTCTATGAAAGGTAGAAGTATTACATCTTTATTGCTTGTAGCTCTTGCCCTGTTCTCGCTGACGGCGAAAGCCGACGAACCGTTCCGCTTGCACCGCTACAGCAGTTTCCAAGCTTTACCGGCCTGCCAGGAAGGCGACATCGTCTTTATCGGCAACTCCATCACCAACATGATGAACTGGTACGAAGCATTCGGTAGTCAGCAACACATCCACGGCCGTGGAAATTCCGGTGGCTACACACAGGAGATTCTCGATAATCTGGAATCCATGATTGCGGGGAATCCTTCCAAAGTGTTTCTCATGATCGGAACCAACGATCTGGGTACCAACGGAGATTTCTATGCCCCGGCACTGGTCGCACAACGGATTCAAAAAATCATATCACGCATCCGCACCGAAGCACCCGATGCAACGGTTTATTACGAAAGTATTCTGCCATCTCTCAACGGAAACCGCACAAAAGCCAAAACGGAAGAGACCAACGGACTGGTGAAAAACTGGATTGAAGAAAAAGCGGACTCCAAAATCATTTATATCGACTTGTACAGCCTGATGGCAAACGAAAACGGTGCCTTGAACCATTCCACAGCCTCGGCCAATACCACTTCCTACAGTTGGGACGGCCTGCATCTCACCCAAAAAGGTTACCGCGTATGGATGGAAGCCATCAAAGAGTATGTAGGACAAGAATGTGTGTTCCCTGCAACAGCCAACAATATTTGGGGCGGACACACCGGCTCCAACGGTATGCGCGTTACTTATTTCGGGGCCTTGCCGGTGAAAAGCACCGACATCCTGCTCATCGGCGACGAAACGATCCACAACGGCGAATGGCATGAATTACTCGGTTCAGCCGATTTCAAAGATCGGGGGATGGGATGGGGATATCCCAGTATGACGATCAACGACATTAAAAAGACATTTGACGCTATCCTTACAGGGAATACCAACAAGGGTGTCAGCAAAGAAGCACCGCGCGCCGTATGTCTGTATGCAGGCCTGAGTGACATTCAAGCCGGAACGTCTGCCGCCAATATCTTTTCCGCTTACCGAACAATGGTAAACGAACTCCGCAGCAAATTGCCCGATACCCCCGTCTTCCTTCTGACGGTGTTACCGTTCGCTTCAACCGACGCCACCCGCGTTCAGAAAGTGAAAGACCTAAACAATTCACTGAAGACACTGGCCAACGACGAATCCAAGATCTATATTATCGACACGTACAACAGCATGTGTGTCACTTCACGGGATGAAAGTTGTTTTATGGGTACCGGCAATGTATACGTCAGCGGTATCGGCTATGCCCGTATGGCACAGAAAATCGCAAAGGTAATCAATGAAAAACTAGGTACGGACTATACCGCCGTTACAGATGAAGAAGCCCGAAAGAACGTCAGCCGGTTCAACATACGTACCGCTGCCTACGGGAATACTTTCGAAGCCGGAACTTCCCTAGGAACCTATTCACCGGAAGCCGTAAAGCTGTATAACGAGACCATCAGCAATATTTTCGACCAATTCCAAGCCGGAACAGCTTCCGACGACGCTCTTAACACGCAAATACAACAAGCCGTGTCCGACATAAAGCAATCGCTGGTATTGCCTTCCACCGACAATGCCGGAAGCGATCATGAATTCCAGCTCTTCACTCCTAACCGTGGTTACAAATACATGACATCTACCGGTAGAGGAAAAGGGGTGACAGGTATCGCCAAAAACAATTATAACGAATCACGATGGCAATTCCTGCCTCGAACGGACGGCACCTGGAATATCCAGAATGTAGGCGACAAATCTTATCTAACTCCAGAAGCCAGCTTCAACACCCAGATTATCACTTCCAAAACCGAACCGGCCCAAGGATGGGAATTCAGCTATTGCAACAGCAACGGGCTTTACATCATTCACAGCGGCAACGTACAGTTGAACCAAACCAACCAGGAAGCCCTCTACAACTGGAGCGCGAATCAAAACGGTACGGACCGTAACGATGCCGGTTGCCAATTTCAGATTGTAGACGTGACAGACATCGAAGCCGATGTGCGGGAACCGATTATTTACCCCACGGAAAGCCAGGAGATTGTGATCAACAAAGACAATGGAGAACTCTATCGCGACGGTTCCGTCAGCACAGGCTTCAGCAGTCTGTGGAAACACAAAGACGCTTTGGTTACTTTCACAGCCGGTGCCAACAACATGCAATGGAATTCGAAAAACATCAACGCTTTCTCCGGTACGTCCCAAAGTTCATCCTATACGCTGGCCTGCGATGAAAATTACGTTATCACCGGTTATACGATGAAGCTGGCCTCCCTGAACAGCAACCGGCAAACATGGACCTTTGACGACAAGACCGTAACGACCTCATCCAGTACCGACATTCAGACCGTCTCTTACGAAGGTCTGAATTCCCAGAGCATTAGCATGACACTTTCCGGTGCTAACACCGGCACGCTGATTACAGACTTTACCGTTACTATCAAATGCAAAAAATCAACGGTCAAGGTGGATATGCAAAACGGCGCCATTAACGAGGGAGCATGGATCTCCACCGGTACGGACCCGTTGCTAAAATTATATGCGGAAGGGACGGCTGAACGCATACAGACCAATGGGAACGAACTGAGACTTTCACGCGGTGAAACCAACACGACTTTCTATTTGGAAGCCTCCGAAGGGTACGTCATCTCAGGATATACATTCAGTTTCAACAGTTCTGCACGCATGACCATTACTCCCGAAAACGACAATGCAGTGGAAAGTAGCGAGGACTATGCGGAACAAATCTTTGTTTCCGGTCGCTCCGCTTCCAAAGCCTCCTTCGTCCTTTCCGGTGCAGACAACGGTAGCGTTACAACTTCGAATTTCTATGTCTACCTGGAAAGGGTTAATCCTGAAGACATAGCCAACGAACGTTTCATTGTGTTTGAGAATCCCTCTCCGCAAGGTGTCCCCTACCGTATTCCGGCCATTGCCAAAGCCATGAACGGCGACATCATAGCCGTGGCCGACTACCGGTATTCAAAAGCAGACATCGGCATGGCCACCAATGGCAAGCTTGACCTGCGTTTCCGCATCAAAGACTATGAAACCGGAGAATGGGGAGACGTAAAAACACTAGTAGCAGCCAAAGGATCCGGTTCCGGCAACATCGCATTCGGTGACCCGTGTATCGTAGCCGACCGCGAGAGCAACCGTGTAATGGTAACCAGTTGCTGCGGTAATGTCAGCTTCCCGTCCGGCACCCACGAGAATCACCAGGGTTGGGCCCGGTTCTACTCCGAAGACGGGGGCCAGACCTGGAGCGACTATACCGACATCTCGCAACAAGTATTCGACCAGCTCGACAAGCGGAGTGATGGAAATATTCGCTGTTTCTTTATCGGTTCCGGTAAAATCACACAAAGTACCACAGTTAAAGTAGGGGATTACTATCGTATCTATTGCGCAGCCCTGGTTAAAGTGAACAACGGAACAAACACCAATTACGTATTCTATTCCGATGACTTCGGAGGCAACTGGAAACTACTGGGTGAACCCGACGATTGTCCGATTCCGAGCGGTGCCGACGAACCGAAAGCCGAAGAGCTACCGGATGGAAGCGTACTGGTCAGCTCCCGTATCGGAGGCGGCCGCTTCTATAACATCTATCATTTCACCAATACGGCTACCGGCGAAGGACAATGGGGACAGATGGCCACATCCAGCAGCAACGTGGGAGGAATCACGGCATCTTCCAATGCCTGCAACGGAGAAACACTCTGTATTCCCGTAAAACGTACCAGCGACGACAAGAAAATGTTCCTCCTGTTCCAGTCCGTACCGTTCGGCCCGTCCGACCGTTCTCATGTCGGCATTAATTACAAAGAACTGGCCGATCTCGACGACTTCCGCACGGCAACCGATCTGGCCAAGGACTGGGACGGAAAACTACAGGTAACCCCACACCCTTCGGCCTACTCTACCATGACGCTTGATGCAGACAAAAACATTGCTTTCTTTTATGAAGAAGGCTACAGCAACGGCGGTTACAACATGGTATATAAGAAGTACGCTGTGGAAGAAATCACCAAGGGAGCATATACATACGCCGACATGACTTCTGCCGACAGTACGGCTTACCTGAAAGAAGCGCTCGGCAAATACGTCGACCACATGGATGGATTGATCGGTGACATCGTGGGAATGTATACAGAAGAAGCCCGCACCACCCTCGAAGCCGCCCGAACCGCTTATAATGACAATCCTTGTCGGGAAAGCTACGATGCCTTCAATACCGCTATGTCCACCGCCCAGCGTGTGGAAGTGGAACCCGGTCGAAAATACAGTTTCACCAATTACGGACGCTCCAATGACCAAAACACTTATGTGATGACTTTAAAGGCAGACAAAAGCTACTTCATCGGAGCCAACCGAAATACAGCCAGCCTTGAAAAGGCAAGGCAGCACTTTACTTTCGTAGCCACCTGTAACGAAGGAGAATATCTGCTCTATCACCCGGAAAGTGAATTGTACTTCGGTACCCTCGGAGCCAACGAGACCCAGTCCACCCCTGTCGCCACAACAGAGAATGCCGGCATATTCCGCATTGAAAGCAGTGTCGAGGGACTAAGTAAATTCAATAATGTAAACCACACGGGGGCCAACCTTTATATCCACCTGGCCGGTGACAACACCCGCCTTGTACCCTGGTCGGGAAGCGACCCGTCCATGTGGTATATTTCCCCCGCCTCCCCAAGTACGGGAATCGGTATTACGGAAGCAACCGACCGGAACGCTCCCGCATCCATCTACGACCTCACCGGTCGCCGCATGAACAAACCCGTGCAAAAAGGCATTTATATTATTGACGGTAAAAAAACAGTAGTAAAATAATCTTTGTCAAACACAGACAGGCAGCCACCGGATCTACCGGTCGGCTACCTACTCTCACCAAAGGCGTGTCCAGTTACCACGGGATACGCCTTTTCTCTGCAACCCTCCGAAAAAAGCCGACTGTCCTTTGTTTTTTTGCCGACGGCCTCTGCATCCGGAAAATCTTGTTTAATCCGAATGAAAACAACCGTATCCGGCCAATGTCTGTTCCCACCCCACCCTGTGAAAGGGCGGTGAAGGGGATGTGAAGGGGTCAGGGCCCCTGCATTCACCACCAATACATTGGTACACAACTATCTGCACCCTTTGTGAAAGCGTGAAAGGAGTTTTCCGTAAACTTCCGGAAGAAGGAAATTCCCTTAAAAGCACCCCCTTCCCAGACAAAACTCTCCATCTGTCGTGAAAAATCCGTACCGTTTACACCGGCATGCGCATCCTTTCAGATTGTGGCGTGCATCGCGTGTTATCGTTACCTAGGCCCCGACTCCACGCGATGCGCACCCCGACCCCGAAAAACGTCCGACAATCCTCCCCCGGCCCTTATTACCGTTTTAAACCACCGCTCCTCATATTCTTGGATAAAATCCACTCTTTTTGGCACTTCATAACATAAAAATAGTAAAAAACGGCTAAGAGAACAAGAAAGAATCAAATAAAACGTTTAACTTTGCGCTCTTGATTATAAACCATCAACTTATAAAACATGGATAAGATTAGTTATGCCTTAGGGTTGGGAATCGGTCAACAGCTCAAAAGTATGGGCGCCCAGGATCTTTGTATCGACGATTTCTCTCAAGCCATTAAGGATGTACTGGACAATAAGGAACTGGCTGTTTCGAACCGTGAGGCTCAGCAAATCGTCACCCGATACTTCCAGGAGAAGGAAGAAAAGATGAATGCGGAAAAGGCCGAAAAAGGGAAACAGGCCAAGGCGGAAGGAGAAAAATTCTTAAAAGAGAACGCCCAAAAAGAAGGCGTTGTAACAACCGCTTCCGGCCTGCAGTACATGGTACTACAGGAAGGCACAGGAAAAAGCCCCAAGGCTACCGATAAAGTACGTTGTCATTACGAAGGTATGCTGACGGACGGTACGTTGTTCGACAGCAGCCTACAGCGCGGCGAACCGGCCGATTTCCCATTGAACGGCGTTATCGCCGGCTGGACGGAAGGTCTGCAATTGATGAAAGAAGGCGGTAAGTTCCGCTTTTTCATACCTTACTTATTAGGTTACGGAGCAGCCGGAGCCGGCAACTCCATCCCTCCCTACAGCACACTCATTTTTGATGTAGAACTCATCAAAGTGCTTTAAAACGATACTCTCACGAATTTATTATCTTATTAAAATACAAACAAGAAATGAAAAAAATCAATTTCTTTTTCGCAGCAATGGCTGCTGTTGCCACGTTAGCAACCTCTTGTAACACCGGCACTCCGAAAGCCGACATGAAAAACGATGTGGATTCTTTGAGCTATTCACTCGGAATGGCGCAGACACAGGGTCTCAAAGAATACTTGACATACCAGATGGGTATGGACACCACATACATCAATGAGTTTATCAAAGGTTTGAACGAAAGTGCCAACAGCGGCGACGACAAGAAAAAGGCGGCTTATTATGCAGGTATTCAGATCGGTCAGCAGATCAGCCAACGGATGATGAAAGGCATCAACCACGAACTGTTCGGCGAAGATTCCACCCAGACCATCAGCCTGAAAAACTTCATGGCAGGTTTCGTAGCCGGCGTAACGGGCAAAGATGCCAAAATGACCCAGCAGGAGGCCGTTGAACTTACCAATGTAAAGATGGAAGTTGTTAAAAAGGCACACTTGGAAAAAGCCTACGGCGAGAACAAGAAAAAAGGAGAAGCTTACATGGACAGTATCGCTAAAAAAGCCGGTATCCAGAAACTGGAAAACGGCGTTTACTATGAAGTAATCACCGAAGGAAAAGGCGATATCCCGGCCGACACCACCCAGGTAAAGGTACACTACGAAGGTAAACTCATCGACGGTACCGTGTTCGACAGTTCCATCCAGCGCGACGCTCCCACAACATTCCGTTGCAACCAAGTGATTCCGGGCTGGACCAATGCACTGACCCACATGCCCGTAGGTTCTAAGTGGATTGTATATATACCTCAGGATCAGGCCTACGCAGAGAGAGAAGCCGGTATGATCAAACCGTTCTCCGCTCTGACATTCACCATTGAATTGCTGAGCATCGAGAAATAAGCATCTCCTCATGAAAGGATTAAGATACGTGATTCTTCCGCTGGCCCTGCTGACTTGTCTGTCAGCCGGTGCCAAAGGGAAGAAAAAAACGAAGAAAGCCCAAAAGGCATCCGTCGAGGTGGTAGACACCTGCTCGGTCGACGTATTCAGTTACGCCATCGGACTGGCCAATACCAACGGTCTGAAAAACTATCTGGCCGGACGGATGAATATCGATACGGCCTATATAGCGGACTTTCTCAAAGGCTTCGACGTACCGGTACAGACGGAACAAGAAAAGAAAATGCAAGCTTTCTGCGCCGGTCTGGAAATTCGTCAGCAAGTACAGAACCAGATCATTCCGGGCCTGAACCGACAAATTGCTGGAAACGATTCGGTGAAAACACTCATCGACAGCCAGTTTATTCAAGGTTTCAGAGACGGTATCGCCGGAACAAATACCACCTTGTCTACCGACAGTGCACAGGTAATCAGTCAGAAACAAATGACTTATTACAATAAGGTGAACATGGAACGCCAATACGGTGCCAACCGTACGGAAGGCGAGGCTTTCCTGAAAGCCAACGCTAAAAAAGACAGTGTAAAAACCTTGCCTAGCGGTGTGCAGTATAAAGTATTGGTAAAGGGCAACGGAGAAATTCCCGTAGCCACCTCAAGGGTGAAAGTCAATTACGAAGGACGTCTTATCGACGGTACCGTATTCGACAGCTCGTACAAGCGTAACCAGCCCACAACTTTCGGTTGCAACCAAGTGATCAAAGGATGGACCGAAGCGCTGACGCACATGCCTGTAGGTTCCAAATGGGAGATCTATATCCCTCAGGAACTGGCCTACGGCGAACGTGAAGCCGGAAAAATCAAACCGTTTTCCACTTTGATATTCACCGTTGAATTGTTAGAAATAGAAAAATAACAGCAAAATCTTGTAAAAAGGCCGATAGAATCTGTTCTGTCGGCCTTTTTTTTGTTAAAATGCTCTCTACGACTGAAAAAATGCTTATATTTGCTTACTCTTAATCATTTCTATATTAAAGTACAAAATCACATGGAAAAGATAGATAGCCTTGACAAAAAGATTTTAGAGATTATTTCGGGCAATGCACGCATTCCTTTTAAGGACGTAGCCAGCGAGTGCGGCGTGTCCCGCGCGGCCATCCACCAACGTGTGCAACGTCTCATTGATTTGGGTGTAATCATTGGTTCAGGATACCATGTAAATCCGAGCAGCCTGGGCTACACCACCTGCACCTATGTGGGTATCACCCTGGAAAAAGGTTCCATGTATAAAGGAGTAGTGGAAGAGTTGATGAAGATACCCGAAATTGTGGAATGCCATTTCACAACAGGTCCCTACACCATGCTGACCAAACTCTACGCCCGTGATAACGCACATCTGATGGAATTGCTGAACAATAAAATGCAGGAGATTCCGGGAGTAATTGCCACAGAAACACTTATTTCCCTGAAACAAAGCATTAAAAAGGAAGTGCCCATCGGAATGCCCGACGAGAAAAGCGAATAAAGTTCCCGTTCAATAGGCTTACTGATGAACATGGACCTTTTTGATTGGAATGCGCTGTACACAAGTATGCACAGCGCTTTTCCTGCCTACAGGAAGCAACCGGTGATCGGCATCACCGGTAATTTCGGCGACAAAGGATGCGAACTGGCGGAAGGATATTTCGAATCCATACTGAAAGCCGGAGCTACGCCTCTCATCATTCCTCCTTATGAAGATCGGGATGCACTGACAAATACGCTGGAACATATCGACGGTCTGTTGCTCTCCGGTGGCGGAGACATCAATCCGCTTTTTCTGGGAGAAGAACCGCAAAAAGCCCTCCACGGCATCAACCATCGCCGCGATCTGCCGGAGTTGTTACTCACCCGACTGGCTGCCGACCGGCAAATCCCGATACTGGGTATATGCCGGGGTATCCAAATCCTCACCGCCGCATTAGGTGGTACGCTGTTTCAGGACATCTACACACAAGCGGAAAACAAATCCTTCATCAAGCACAGCCAGGAACTGGACCGTAGCTATGCGTCGCACACGGTAAACATTGCCGAGGCTTCGTTGTTGGAAAGCATCATGCACACCCGAACATTGGCTGTAAATTCTTTCCACCATCAGGCTGTAAAAGACGCCGGTCCTCATCTGAAAGTCTGTGCCTGTGCTCCCGACGGTGTGATAGAAGCTGTGGAATCAGCCGAGCACAAATCCATTTTAGGTGTACAATGGCATCCCGAATGTTTCGCCTTGCGAGGAGACGACTGCATGCTTCCCCTCTTCCGCTGGCTGACTGCGGAAGCCGCTTCGTATGCCGAGGCCAAAGCTTTGCACGAACGCATCATCACGCTCGACAGCCATTGCGACACCCCGATGTTTTTCAAAGAAAATATCCGGTTCCACCAACGCGACCCGCGCATTCTCGTAGACCTGCATAAAATGACGGAAGGACGCTTGGACGCCAGCATCATGGTGGCCTATCTGCCTCAGGGCGAACGTACCGAAGAGGCCCTGGCTGCCGCTACCGCACAAGCCGACCGCATACTGGACCAGATAGAGGAGATGGTGGCCGCCAACTGCACAGCCGTCGACATTGCCCGCACACCGGATGATATTGTCCGCCTGAAACGGAGCGGCAAAAAAGCACTGATGCTGGGCATCGAGAACGGTTATGCCATAGGACGCGACCTGAGCCGCATAGCGTATTTCCGCCGGCGAGGAGTGGTTTATATGACCCTCTGCCACAACGGCGACAACGACATTTGCGACTCGGCCCGTGGGAAAGGCGAACACAACGGTATCAGTCTTTTCGGCGAACAAGTCATACAGGAAATGAACCGAACGGGGATGATGGTTGATCTGTCGCACGCCTCGGAAAAAAGTTTCTTCGATGCATTGACCGTCAGCCGTACACCCATCGTCTGCTCCCATTCCTCGTGCAAAGCCCTGTGCGACGTCCCCCGCAACCTCACCGACGAGCAACTGAAGGCCCTAGCCCGAAACGGAGGAGTGGCACAGGTCACGCTTTACGAAGGTTTCCTCCGCCGCGACGGGCAGGCATCCATCCTGGACGCCATTGATCATTTGAATCACATGGTGAACCTGATGGGGATAGAGCATGTAGGCATCGGCACCGATTTCGACGGTGACGGCGGCATTCCCGGATGTGCCTCGGCCTCCGAACTCATCAATTTCACACGCCGGCTGTTGGCCGAACGATATTCCCCCGAGGACATTCGCCTCATCTGGGGCGGCAACTTCCTGCGGACCATGGGGTTCATCCAGCATCAGGCCGGACAAACCTCCGAAAATAAATAGCAAAATACCCACCATCATGAGAAAACTCCTGTTATGGAACATCGGCTTGTCGGCGCTTGCATTGCTCGGCTCATGCGGAGGAAAACAATCCTCGTCCTCCTCTTCAGCCGATACACTTGCGCTAAGCCCCGCCCCGGACTTCTGTGCCGACAGTGCCATGAACTACGTAATAGCCCAATGCGGCTTCGGACCGCGCGTCCCCAATACGGAAGCCCATCATAACTGCGGCAACTACATCGCCGGAAAATTCCGCTCGTTCGGTGCTACCGTCATCGAGCAGCGGGCTGATCTGACCGCCTACAACGGCACAACACTGAAAGCACGCAACATCATCGCTTCCCTCAATCCCGACAATCCCGAACGCATCCTTCTATGCGGACACTGGGACAGCCGCCCCTGGGCCGACAACGACCCCGATCCGGCCCATCACCACACCCCCGTGCCGGCGGCGAACGATGCGGCCAGCGAGGTAGCCGTCATGCTTGAGATGGCCCGGCAGATTCAACAAAGACCGTTACGGATCGGCATCGACTTCATCTGCTTTGACGCCGAAGATTACGGCGTGCCGCAATGGGAAACAGGCGACTACGACAGTTCCGAAAGCTGGTGTCTGGGATCCACATACTGGGCACACCATCCCCACACCGAGGGCTACAACGCCCGTTTCGGCATCCTCATGGACATGGTCGGAGGTCGGGGCAGCAGTTTTTCACTCGAAGGATTCTCCCTGCAATATGCCCGTCCCGTAGCAGAAATGATCTGGCAACTGGCCCGACAACTGGGCTACAGCCAGTTCTTCCCCTATCGCGAGGGCGGATACATCACGGACGACCACCTACCGGTAAACCAGATTGCGCGAATCCCCTGTATCAACATCGTGCCGTATTTCACCAGCGGACCGTCAAGTTTCGGCCCCACCTGGCACACGATTGCCGACACCCCCGAAAATATCGACCCGAACGTGATGAAATCCGTAGGGCAAACCGTTTTACAAGCCATATATAACGAAAACGAAAAATCATGCGTACAATAAACGAACTGCAAGATGAGGTCATTGAAGAATTCAGTGATTTCGACGACTGGATGGACAAATACCAGTTACTGATAGACTTGGGAAGCGAACAGGAACCGTTACCCGAAACGTACAAGACGGAACAGAATCTGATAGACGGTTGCCAAAGCCGCGTATGGCTTCAAGCCGATATGGAAGACGACAAACTGGTGTTTCGGGCCGAAAGCGACGCACTGATTGTAAAAGGCATCGTAGCCCTGCTTGTGCGTGTGCTCTCGGGACACACACCGGACGAAATACTGAACGCCGACCTGTACTTCATCGAGAAAATCGGCTTGAAAGAGCACCTTTCGCCCACTCGCAGCAACGGCCTGGTAGCCATGCTCAAACAGATGAAAATGTATGCCCTGGCTTTTAAGGCCAAACAGGGTTGAGCGGCTCGCATCATCCCGTCGGCAACAACCGATTGACTTCCTGAAGATTCCGTCCCGTTTTGCGGAATAAAAGAAAATAAGGTGTACACCTTCCTACAAAAAGATGTACACTTTCCCAAGAAAAGGTCTACACCAAAATCGCAAAAGGTGTAGACCTTATTTTTTACTTCCCTTGGCGCCAGCGCATCATACCGGGCATCCGCCCGACGATTCGTGCCCACCCCGTACATTCTCTTCAGACAAGCCGTGCAAAATATCACGCGTACGCTCCAGCAAGGCAAAAAGTTCCTCCACCGTCTCGGCCCGCAACAAAGCTATGCGCATTTCCCGGAAATGAGGAATCCCCTTAAACAAAGGAGTGGCCGCCAGATGACGGCGGATGTGCAGAATACCCCGATACTCATCAATACGGCGCACGCTCTGCATCACCTGTTCCTTGAGCACATCTATTTTCCAATCGGTAGAAAGAACGGCATACGGACTGTCTATCGCTTCACGGACCGCACTTTCCGACACAGCCTCCGGCTCCAGTTCGTCCATGATCTCCTTGAAAATCCAAGGCCGGCCAAACGTAGCCCGTCCCACCATAACAGCATCCACTCCATATCGTTCAAAGCACTCCCTGGCCCGTTGCGGCGAAGTCACATCCCCGTTGCCGATAACAGGAATACGCATACGCGGATTACGCTTCACCTCGCCGATAAGAGTCCAGTCCGCCTCACCCGTATACATCTGTGCCCGTGTGCGTCCGTGTATCGTAAGGGCCTGTACGCCGCAATCCTGTAGCTGTTCGGCCAGCGGAACGATTATTTTATGGTCGGCATCCCAGCCCAACCTCGTCTTCACCGTAACGGGAATGGGAACGGCATCCACTACGGCCCGCGTGATTTCCAGCAGCTTCGGTACATTCTGCAACATCCCTGCTCCGGCCCCCTTCCCGGCCACCCGTTTCACAGGACATCCGAAATTCAGATCGATCACATCCGGGTGCGCCTGCTCCACCACGATACGGGCCGCCTCGGCCACAGGTCCCGGTTCTTTACCGTAGATCTGTATGGCCACCGGACGCTCCTCTTCGCACACCCGAAGTTTCTCCAGACTGCGGTTGACCATTCGCACCAAGGCGTCGGCCGCCACAAATTCCGAATACACCATAGAAGCGCCCAAACGCTTGCACAACAAACGGAAACCGATGTCGGTGACATCTTCCATCGGGGCCAAAAAAACCGGATGCGCCCCAAACTCCAAATTCCCAATCTTCATAGGTTGCAAAAATACGCAAAAAATACAACAGTACAGGTGCTTTCTCGGGAAAAGCGCGTATCTTTGCAACCAAATTTGCTGTACATGACACGCGACGATTTTGAAATCATGGCTCCTGTGGGATCGCCCGAAGCCCTGGCCGCCGCCCTGCAGGCCGGAGCCGACTCCATCTATTTCGGTATCGAAAACCTGAACATGCGCGCCCACTCGGCCAGTGCATTCACCATCGACGACTTGAAACGGATGGCACAGACATGCGCCGAAAAGGGAGTCAAGAGCTATCTCACCGTCAACACCATTATCTATGACGAAGACCTGCCGCTGATGCGCACCATCGCAGACGCCGCCCGGGAAGCAGGCATCTCCGCCGTAATCGCCTCGGACATTGCGGTAATGGACTACTGCAACCGGATCGGACAGGAAGTGCATCTCTCCACTCAACTGAACATCAGCAACATCGAAGCCCTCAGATTCTATGCCCGCTTTGCGGATGTGGTAGTGCTTGCCCGCGAATTGAATATGGAGCAGGTAGCCGCCAT
This sequence comes from uncultured Paraprevotella sp., assembly GCA_910584955.1. Lineage (GTDB taxonomy): Bacteria > Bacteroidota > Bacteroidia > Bacteroidales > Bacteroidaceae > Paraprevotella. The sequence continues at coordinate 20,772 of CAJUDC010000004.1, forward strand.
TCACCGGCAGATCGAAGCGGAGCACATCTGCGGTCCCGGCGGCCGGCCGATACGCATCGAGATGTTCTGCCACGGAGCCCTTTGTATGGCCGTAAGCGGAAAATGCTACCTGAGCCTGAACAATACGGGACACTCGGCCAACCGGGGAGAATGTATGCAGATATGCCGGCGAGGCTACGTGGTGAAAGACCGGGAAACGGACATCGAGCTGGAAGTGGACAACAAATACATCATGAGCCCCAAAGATCTGAAGACCATACGGTTCATCGACCGCATGATGGAAGCGGGGGTTCGGGTATTCAAAATCGAAGGCCGGGCACGAGGCCCCGAATACGTACACACGGTGGTAAGTTGCTACCGTGAAGCCATACAGAGTGTACTGGAAGGCACTTTCACCGAGGCGAAAAAAGAAAACTGGGACGAACGGCTGATGCGGGTATTCAATCGCGGTTTCTGGGACGGTTATTACCAAGGGCAGTTCCTGGGAGAATGGACCCGGAACTACGGCTCGGAAGCCACAGAGAAGAAAGTGTATGTAGGAAAAGGCATCAAATACTTTTCGAATATCGGAGTGGCCGAGTTCCTGATCGAAGCCGCCGAACTGAACACCGGCGACAAAATCCTTATCACGGGCCCCACGACAGGCGCCGTATTCACCGAAGTGGACGAGATACGCTACGACCTGAAACCGGTAGAAACAGCCCGGAAAGGGATGCACATCTCGTTTAAAGTGCCGGAGAAAGTCCGTCCGAGTGATAAACTTTATAAAATGGTATCGGCGGAACGAAAAAAATAGACTTTCATCCGATTTTCTATTATTCTTTTTCCGTATCTTTGCATAACATAATGCTACCTGTATTTTTACTAAATGAGTCCTTCTAAATACACTCATCAACTGGCACAAACCGTAACAGAACTGTCGGGAACCGACTCCCTGCAAGGGTTGTTCCATGAACACCGTGACGGCGACCCGATTCCTTCGGGCAAAGTCTTACAGGAAATCATCGAATTGTGTCGCGCCATTCTCTTTCCCGGATTTTACGGGAAATCCACTGTCAACAGCCATACCCTCACTTATCATATCGGCGTAAACACCGAACGGCTGTACGGACTGTTGTCCGAACAGATTCTGGCCGCCCTGTGCTTCTCGTCAGACGAAGACTGCGCCACCTGCGAAACACGCAAGGAAGAATCGCTCGACCTGGCCGCCCGTTTCATCGGTCGCCTGCCGGATCTGCGCCGCATCCTGGCCACTGACGTGGAAGCCGCCTACAACGGTGATCCGGCCGCCGAAAGCTACGGTGAGATCATCAGTTGCTACCCCATCATCAAAGCACTGACCAACTACCGCATAGCCCACGAACTGGTGATGCTGGGCGTGCCTCTCATCCCGCGTATAATCACCGAAACGGCACACTCCGAAACCGGTATCGACATCCACCCGGGTGCCCGAATCGGACATCATTTCACCATCGACCACGGTACGGGCGTAGTGATCGGAGCCACGTGCATCATCGGCAACCATGTAAAATTATACCAGGGCGTTACGCTAGGAGCCAAAAGTTTTCCGCTGGATGAGAATGGCAATCCCATCAAGGGCATTCCCCGCCATCCGATACTGGAAGACGAGGTGATTGTCTACGCCAACTCCACCATCCTGGGACGCATCGTCGTGGGACGCGGTGCTACCATCGGAGGTAACATCTGGGTGACGGAGGACGTGCCCGCCGGTGCCAGACTGGTACAGAAGAAGTATAAATAATTAATTCAACCCATTCATATTTAATCCATAAAATGGAACCAGAATTCGAACTTATAGCAAAAACATTCCAGGGATTGGAACCTATTTTGGCCAAAGAGCTGACCGACTTGGGAGCCAACGATATTCAAATCGGACGCCGGATGGTATCCTTCACCGGAAACAAGGAGCTTATGTACCGGGCCAACTTCGGTCTGCGCACCGCCATACGTATCCTGAAGCCCATCAAACACTTCAAAGCGCTCACCGCCGATCAGGTTTACAACACCGTAAAGTCCATAGACTGGAGCCAATATCTGGACAACGACACCAGCTTTGCCGTAGACTCCGTGGTCTTTTCCACGGAATTCCGTCATAGCAAGTTCGTAGCTTATAAGGTGAAGGACGCCATCGTGGATTATTTCCGGGAAAAGACAGGCAAACGCCCCAACATCAGTATCACCAACCCCGATCTGCAACTGAACATACATATCGCCGAAAACGATTGCACGCTTTCGCTGGACAGCTCGGGCACTTCGCTCCACCGGCGCGGCTATCGTCAGGAAGCCGTAGAAGCCCCGCTGAACGAAGTATTGGCTGCCGGTATGATCATGATGACAGGCTGGCACGGCGAATGCGACCTGATCGATCCCATGTGCGGTTCGGGGACCATAGCCATCGAAGCGGCCCTTATCGCCCGCAACATCGCACCGGGCGTGTTCCGCAAAGAATATGCTTTCGAGAAATGGCCCGATTTCGACCAGGATTTGTTCGATGCCATTTACAACGACGATTCGGGAGAAAGAGAATTCGACCATAAAATCTACGGCTACGACAACAACCGTAATGCCGTGGACATCGCCACCCGGAACGTAAAAGCCGCCGGACTGACCAAAGAAATCGAAATCGTGCATCAGGATTTCCGCAATTTCACCCAACCGAAAGAAAAAAGCATCATCATCACCAATCCGCCTTACGGCGAACGCATCTCCACCCCGGACTTGCTGGGACTGTATCGCATGATCGGTGAGAAACTGAAACATCAATTCCAGAACAACGAAGCATGGGTGCTGAGCTATCGGGAAGAATGTTTCGAACAAATCGGGCTGAAACCTTCGTTGAAGACACCGCTTTACAACGGATCGTTGGAATGCGAGTTCCGTAAATACCAGTTATTCAGCGGAAAATACAACGAAATGCGTGCCCAAGGAGGCGTTCTGAAAACCAAGGAAGAACTTCAGCAGATGGCTGAGAAACGACGTTTCAAGGCACACCGCGACTTCAAGAAAGGAATAGAAGAGGAGGACGACAACGAAAACATCCGCTTCAATCGCCGTTTCGAAAACAGATCCTACGGCAAAGATCGTGGAGAAAGACGCTCACCCCGCCGGGAAGACCGGGAAGAAAAACGTTCCTTTGGCGACCGCAAACCGTTTAAAAGCGGAAGGAAACCCTTCGACAAAGGAGCGAAACCGTATGAACGTAACCGAAAAAACAACCGTTATCATGAAGAAGACTAACCTGCTTATAGTACTGAGCCTATTTTCTCTCACTTTGATGGGACAAGAAAAAAAGAACTTTACACTGAACGACCTCCTGCCGGGAGGAAACACCTTCCATACCCTGTATCCTCAGACAGTGTATACCACCTGGTGGGGCGACCAATGTGTGGAGACACAGACGGACGCCTGCTATACCGTAGCGCCGAACACCGGTAAGAAAGACCTTCTCTTCACCCTGGAACAGTTGAACGGATGGGCAGCCGGCAATGAGACGGCCTCCAAAACCGTGTTTCACTGTTACAACCTGGCATTCCCCTATCCCGATCAACCCCTGGTGAAGATACAAACTCCCAAAGAGGCCCTATTGATTGATTTTAAGGCAGGAAAAACCGTATGGAGACAAGCACTGAAACCGGAAATGGGGCATAAGGACTGGAACAGCGCTTCGCGCCATCTGGCTTTCACCCTGGGAGATAATCTGCACGTGCTGACAGCCGATGGAAAAGACTTGGCCGTAAGCAACGACGGCAGCAACGACCTGGTATACGGAAAAAGTGTACACCGGGATGAATTCGGCATCAGCAAAGGTACCTTCTGGAGCCCCGACGGTCGGCAACTGGCTTTCTACCGAATGGATCAGAGCATGGTGCCCGATTATCCGCAGGTGGATATTTCCACACGAATCACCACGACACTGCCTTGCAAATATCCGATGGCCGGCGAAAAAAGCCACGAAGTAACCGTAGGTGTCTATACTCCCGAAACACAAGGTACGGTGTGGCTGAAAACAGAAAACGACGCTTACTGCTACCTGACCAACCTGACATGGAGTCCCGACGGAAAACACATCTACCTGTTCGAGCTCAACCGCGACCAGAACGACATGCGACTGGCACGTTACAACGCTGCCACGGGCGAACGGGAACAGGTTTGCTACGAAGAGACGCATCCTAAATACGTGGAACCGACCACCGGACTGTATTTCCTGCCTTGGGACAGCCGGAAAGCCCTCTTCCTGAGCCAGCGAAACGGTTACAACCACCTGTATCTGATGGATATGGCCCGTACAAAAAGCGGAGAAAAGAAGAACGGCACAGGAGGTGCGACCTACACGGAATACACGGATGTACGTCAACTCACCGACGGAGAATGGGTTGTATTGAACGTAGCCGGCTTCAACCCCAAAGAAAAAGCCGTCATCATCCGAAGCAACGAATGCCATCCTTTGCAAGCCGACTGGAACAGCGTGAAAATCGCTTCCGGCAAACGGAAAATGCTGGACGGAGGAGAAGGCGTACACAACGGTTTGTTATCGACCGGCGGCACTTACCTGATCGACCGATACAGTTCGCCTAAAATAACCTACAAAGTAGACTTGCTGTCAACCGCTACGGGGAAAGGATGCAACCTGATCACGGCCAATGACCCGTGGATCGGCTTTAACGTACCTGAAATCACGAGCGGATCCATCAAGGCTGCCGACGGTCAAACTGATTTGTTCTACCGGATGGTGAAGCCCGTAAACTTCGATCCGACTAAAAAATATCCTACCGTTGTATATGTCTACGGCGGTCCTCATGCACACAACGTAGACGCCAGCCGCAACTACCTGGCACGCGGATGGGAAATTTACATGGCACAAAAAGGTTATCTGATCTTCGTGCTGGACAACCGGGGATCCGAACACCGGGGCAGGGACTTCGAAAACGTAACCTTCCGCCACCTGGGAGTGGAAGAAATGAAAGACCAAATGGAAGGCGTGAAATACCTCAAGAGCCTGCCTTATGTCGACGGCAACCGAATGGGAGTTCACGGATGGTCGTTCGGCGGTTTCATGACCACCAACCTGATGCTTACCTACCCCGACGTATTCAAAGTGGGAGTAGCCGGCGGACCGGTCATCGACTGGCAATATTACGAAGTGATGTACGGTGAACGTTACATGGATACCCCGCAAGACAATCCCGAAGGATACAAAGGAAGCAATCTGCGGCTCAAAGCCGGCAATATGAAAGGCAAATTGCAAATCATCATCGGCAACAACGACCCGATCTGCGTACCCCAGCACACGCTGTCGTTCCTGCGGGCTTGTATCGATGCCGGCAAACAAGTGGACTTCTTTACTTATCCCGGAGGAGAACACAACATGTACGGACAGGATCAAATACACCTGCACGAACGCATTTCACAATATTTCGACGATTATCTCAAATAAAAGCCTGCTTATGAAACTATTGCTGTTAGGCAGCGGCGGACGCGAGCATGCCCTGGCCTGGAAAATATCACAAAGTCCCAAGATAGAGAAACTGTTCATTGCTCCCGGCAATGCCGGAACGGCACAAACGGGAGAAAACATCGCCATCAAGGCCGACGATTTCGATGCCATCCGGCAATTCGTTATCGACAACAGCGTCGATATGGTGGTGGTCGGACCGGAAGATCCGTTGGTAAAAGGCATCTACGATTATTTTAAGGCTGATCCCTCCCTTAAGAATGTGCCTGTGATCGGCCCTTCCAAACAAGGTGCCGTACTGGAAGGCAGTAAAGACTTCGCCAAAGCATTCATGCAGCGCCATCAGATCCCCACGGCAGCATACCGCACGTTTACGGCAGACACCTTGCAGGACGGGCTGCAATTTCTGGAAACCTTGCAAGCACCCTATGTGTTGAAAGCCGACGGACTATGTGCCGGCAAAGGCGTCCTCATCCTGCCGACCTTGGAAGAAGCGCAAAAAGAGCTGAAAGAAATGCTCGGCGGTATGTTCGGAAAAGCCTCGGCCCGTGTCGTTATCGAGGAATTCCTGAGCGGAATAGAATGTTCCGTGTTCGTATTGACAGACGGAAAGCACTACAAGATACTGCCCGAAGCCAAGGATTACAAACGCATCGGAGAGCACGATACCGGACTGAACACCGGTGGAATGGGTAGCGTATCACCGGTTCCGTTCGCCGACACCGCCTGGATGAAAAAAGTAGAAGACCGCATCATCCGCCCTACTGTCGAGGGACTGGCTGCCGAGGGTATTACCTATCAAGGATTCATCTTCTTCGGACTGATCAACGTCGACGGCGAACCGATGGTTATTGAATACAATGTGCGTATGGGCGACCCGGAAACGGAAAGTGTAATGTTGCGCATTAAAAACGATCTGGTCGATCTGCTGGAAGGAACGGCACAAGGAAATCTGAACGAAAAGACGCTCGAAACAGACGAACGAAGTGCAGTCTGCGTCATGCTCGTATCGGGAGGCTATCCGGGTGCTTACGAGAAGGGATTCCCAATCAGCGGCCTCGACGAAGTGACGGACAGTATCATATTCCACGCCGGAACGACGACCGACGGTCAAGGAAAAGTAGTTACGAACGGAGGCCGGGTACTGGCCGTCAGTTCATACGGTAAGGACAAAGCCGACGCTTTGCAGCGCTCTTTCACTCAGGCACAGAAGATACACTTCGACAAGATGTATTTCCGGTCCGACATCGGACAGGATCTATAACTTTCCCGAATGAAAAGAAACAGGTTTCAGAACAAGGTAGCGACGAGCAGTTTTACACTTCCCGTCGCTTCTGTTATGGCCATGCTGCTGTGGCTGGCAGGCGGGACGTATGATTACCGGCTGCTCTTCGGCTGGCTGTTGTGCGGGCTGACCACCTATCTGATCCTCGAAATCAACAATTCCAATGCCCTGATCCGCATCCGCACCCGCCTCACATCGGCCCTGTTCATCACCGGCACGGGAGCTTTCTTCTTCCTGCATCCGTTTCAGGCGGGGAGCGTGGCTATGGTCAGTCTGGCCGTATCCTATTACCTGCTGTTTCGCACTTATCAGCAAACACAGCCCGTCGGCACGGTGTTTCATGTGTTCCTGGCTTTAAGCATCGGCAGTCTGTGGTTTCCCCAACTGGTATTCCTGGCTCCGTTCTACTACGGATACATGGGAACCTTCTTGCGGTGCCTTACTTTCCGAACCTTCTGGGCCGGTGTCACCGGTTTGGTTCTGCCTTATTGGTTCTGGGCCGGAGCAGCCATTGTCTCGAACCGTTTCGAAGGTCTGACAGCGCATGCCTGCGAATGGCTCTGCTTCGAGCAGCCCGATACGACCGGTTATCTGTGTCTGACTTATCCGCAGATCGGTGCCTGGGGATTGACCACCTTATTAGGAATCATCAGCATCCTGTATTATCTGCATACCGATTACAACGACAAGATCCGCGTACGGATGTTGATCTATATGCTGATCTTTCAGGAATTGGTTCTGGAAGCTTTTCTCTTGTTGCAACCGCAACATTTCAATACGCTGCTGGCCCTGTTGCATCTGAATACCAGTTTTCTGGCATCGCACTACTTCGCCCTGACCTCGTCGCGACTGAGCAACACCTTATTTATAATTACCTTATTAATATATGCGGCGTTGGCCGCCCTCTGCCTTTATGGACACATTTATTGAGATTCTTACCCAATACGGATATTGGGGCATGTTCATTGCCGCTTTCATTGCCGGCAGTGTGCTTCCGTTCAGTTCCGAAGCCGTTATGGCCGGACTGCAAGTAGCCGGTCTGGCTCCTCTGCCACTGTTTCTGTCGGGGACGATAGGAAACGTAGCGGGCAGCATGTTCAATTATTGGATCGGTCGGCTCGGAAAAATGGAATGGATCGAGAAATACCTGCATGTCAAGCGCGAAAAGGTGGAAAACACCCAGCGTTTCATGCAAAAATGGGGAGCCTGGATAGGCATTCTCTGCTTCCTGCCAGTTCTGGGCAGCGTCATAGCCGTCACACTGGGTTATATGCGGGCCAACCCGTGGGTGAGCCTGCTTTCCATTACCATCGGCAAAGTGATTCGTTACGGCGTACTGATCTATGTTGTTTCATTGGCATAACCGGAGAATAAAGAAATGAAAACAATCTACGCTTTTCTTATCATCATATACTGCTGTTGCGGATGCGGTTCCCGTCAGTCGAACAACACACGCCCCGCTCTCAGCGTAACCATTGAACCGTTGCGCTATCTGACCGAACAAATAGCCGGTGATTATTTTGAAGTGACAACACTGGTCCCCCGGGGCAACAGTCCCGAAACATACGAACCGACTTCCCGCCAGTTGATGGAGTTGAGCCGAAGCCGGGCCTTATTCCTGACGGGCCATTTGGGATTTGAACGTAACTGGTTGAAAGCCTTACAGGCCAACGCCCCGGAAACGGACTTCATCTCCTTATCCAAGGGTATTCGGTATATTCGTACCGCAACGGAAAACCATACGGCGACCGACGGCCATTCGCACGCCGACGGTATAGAACCTCACATATGGACCTCGCCCGAAAATCTGCGTATCATGGCGCACAATCTTTGTGACGCTCTGTGCCGGATCGACTCTGCTCATCAGACTGCATACCGAAACAATCTGCAACAGCTGGAGTTGCGAATCAAAACCGTAGACGACAGCATCCGCACCTTACTGAAAGACAGCCGACAACGGGAATTTCTGATTTATCATCCCACGCTGAGCTATTTCGCACGCGACTACGGTCTGGTGCAGCATGCCATCGAAACCGACGGAAAAGAACCGTCGCCGGCCCGACTGCAACAACTCATTGCTCTGTGCCGGAACAAGCATATCCGCACAGTATTCATTCAGCAGGAGTTCGACAGCCGGAATGCCGAAACCATCATCAACGAGACCGGCTTGCAGCCCGCCGACATCAATCCCCTTTCCTACCATTGGGAAACGGAAATGATAAAAGTAGCCCAAATACTGAGCCATGAATGAGAATCCCCTTATCCGACTGGAAGACTTACGTGTGAGCTACGGAAAAAAGAATGTGCTCCACGATGTGAATCTGTGCCTACAAGAGAAAGATTTCCTCGGTATTATCGGGCCCAACGGAGGTGGAAAGACCACACTGATAAAAGCCATACTCGGTCTGATAAAGCCGCAAACGGGAAAAATCACCTTCTACAAGAACAATCAACCGGTAGACCGGATCGGCATGGGTTATCTGCCGCAATACAACCACATCGACCGGAAATTCCCCATCTCCGTATACGAAGTCATTCTCTCGGGTCTGAACAACGAGAAGCGTATCTGGCAACGGTTCAAACCGGCCCATCATAAACGTGTACACCAGATGATCGAACAAATGGGACTTTCCGGCCTCGAACAGCGACCGGTCGGTGCTTTAAGCGGCGGACAGTTGCAACGCGCCTTGCTGGGCCGCGCCATCATCTCCCAACCGGATGTCGTCATCCTTGACGAACCCAACACCTACATAGACAAACGCTTCGAAAGCCAGCTCTACTCCTTGTTGGAAGAAATCAACCGTCAGAGCGCCATTATCCTGGTCAGTCACGACATCGGCGCCGTGCTGCAAAACGTACGTTCCATTGCCTGCGTCAACGAAACGCTCGACTATCATCCCGACACCGAGCTGCCTCCCGACTGGCTGGAGAAGCATTTCAATTGCCCCATCGACCTGATTGGACACGGAAATCTGCCCCACCGCATCTTGAAAAACCACACACATTCTTAAAAAGCCATCATTAGGTTCATTAAAGTTTTCTAAATCAAAAAGCAAAATAAAAAAAAATCGTAATTTCGCGGCGTATACGCTGAAACTACAAAATCATTATACACGAAGATCATGAAACAATTCAGAATCGTAGACAACCTTATGGGTTGGATCACATTTGCCATTGCCGCCTTCGTCTATTGCTCGACGATTGAGCCCACGGCAAGTTTCTGGGATTGCCCGGAATTCATCACCACCGCCTACAAGCTGGAAGTGGGCCATCCCCCCGGGGCCCCGTTTTTCATGCTTACCGGCAATCTGTTCACTCAGTTAACAAACGATCCCGCCAAGGCCGCATTGATGGTAAACACCATGTCGGCCCTTTTCAGTGCTGCCTGCATTCTGTTCCTGTTTTGGAGCATCTCGCATCTGGCGCGCAAACTGGTGGCTCCCGACGTAAACCGCATGACCTTGGCCCAGCTCATCACCATCGAAGGCAGTGCGCTGGTGGGTGCTTTGGTGTATACGTTCAGCGACACGTTCTGGTTCAGCGCCGTAGAAGGAGAGGTATATGCCTATTCCTCCTTGTTTACCGCAGTGGTGTTCTGGCTCATCCTGAAATGGGAAGATCATGCCGACGAGCCTCACAGCGACCGTTGGCTGATTCTGATCGCCTACCTCACAGGCCTTTCCATCGGTGTGCATCTGCTTAACCTGCTGTGCCTGCCCGCCTTGGTACTGGTGTTCTACTACAAAAAATGTCCCAATGCCAACCTGAAAGGCTCCCTGGCAGCCCTAGCCGCCTCGGTGGTGCTGGTGGCCGCCGTGCTCTACGGCATCGTGCCCGGTATCGTGAAGGTGGGCGGATGGTTTGAACTGCTGTTCGTCAACACGCTTCAGTTGCCGTTCAATTCCGGCCTCGTATTCTATATCTTCTGCCTCATAGCCACCGTACTGTGGGCGATATGGGAAACCAACATGCAGAAGAGCCGCAAACGTATGAACCTCTCTTATCTGCTTTCCGTAGGTATGCTAGGCATTCCGTTCTACGGCTACGGGTGGAGCAGTTTCATATTAGGCTGTCTCGTTTTGGGAGCACTGGGATTCGTTCTCTTCCGCACCTATCAGGGGAAACCGTTGGTGAGCGCCCGTCTGATGAACACCTCCCTGCTCTGCATGCTGATGATCATGGTGGGTTATTCTTCGTATGCGGTTATCGTCATTCGCTCCACGGCCAACACACCGATGGACCAGAACTCACCGGAAGACATTTTCACGCTGGGAAGTTATCTGAGCCGTGATCAATACGGCACCACTCCGCTGTTCTACGGACAGGCCTACACGTCGCAAGTCAAGTTGAAAGCCCAGGACAACGGATACTGCACTCCCGAATTTGTAGAAGGGGCCCCCGTATACCAGCGCGTGGAGAAACACGATCCCAACGAGCCGGATGCCTACGAAGTGGTACGGCATGAGACCGAATATATCTATGCGCAGAACATGTTTTTCCCCCGCATGTGGAAGGACGCGTACGCCGATGCCTACGAAGCCTGGATGGGAGGCATAGAAGGCCGTACCGTACCATACAACCGGTGTGGCGAAATGGTGACGGTAAAAGTACCCACCCAACTGGAAAACCTGCGCTGGTTCTTCAGCTATCAGTTGAACTTCATGTACTGGCGCTACTTTATGTGGAACTTCGCCGGACGACAGAACGATATTCAAGGTAACGGCGAACTGGAGCACGGTAACTGGATTACCGGCATACCGTTCCTGGATAATGCCCGTCTGGGCGACCAGGATTTGCTGCCCGACGAATTAAAGAACAATAAAGGACATAACGTGTTCTACTGCCTGCCGCTGTTGCTGGGTCTGCTGGGCCTGTTCTGGCAAGCCTACCGGAATCAGGAAAGCGTGAAGCAATTCTGGGTGGTCTTCTTCCTGTTCTTCATGACGGGACTGGCCATCGTGATCTACCTGAACCAGACACCGATGCAACCGCGTGAGCGCGACTACGCCTATGCGGGTTCGTTCTATGCTTTCGCCATTTGGGTGGGGCTTGGAGTAGCTGCCATCGTCGACATGCTGAAACGAGTAAAAGGACTGAACGAAACGGTCAGCGCCGCTGTCGTCTCCTTGCTGGCTCTGCTGGTTCCCATCCAGATGGCCGGACAAACTTGGGACGACCACGACCGTTCGGACCGCTACACCTGCCGCGACTTCGGGCAGAACTACCTGCAATCGCTCGACGCTAAAGGCAACCCGATCATCTTCACCAACGGCGATAACGATACGTTCCCTTTGTGGTATTGTCAGGAGACGGAAGGCATGCGTACCGACGTACGGGTATGCAACCTAAGCTATCTGCAAACCGACTGGTACATCGACCAAATGAAACGTCCCGCCTATGATTCCCCCTCGGCTCCCATCGACTGGAACCGTCTGCAATACGTAGGAGGCGTGCGCGAAGGGGTGTCCGTACAACCCAATGCCCTGAAAGCCGTACTCGATTTCTACAAAGAAGATCCCAACGCGCTCAAGGAGACATTGGGAGAGAACCCGTATGAACTGAAGAACATCATCGACAAATGGATACTCAACGACGACAAGAACCTGCAAATCATTCCTACGGACAGCATCGTGCTCACTGTGGACAAGGAGGCCGTGCGCCGCTCGGGCATGATGATGGCCGACGACAGCATCCCTGACGTGATGCACATCTCGCTCAAAGGCAAGCGTGCCGTATACAAAAGCGAGCTGATGATGCTCGAAATGCTGGCCCGCTCCAACTGGGTGCGCCCGCTCTACGTAGCCATCACCGTGGGTTCGGACAACTACGGCAATCTGGACAAGAATTTCGTACAGGAAGGTCTGGCCTACCGGATCACCCCGTTCAACACCGTCGAATCCGGTCGACGTCTCGACACCCGGCGCATGTACGACAACCTGATGAACAAGTTCCGTTTCGGCGGCATCGACAACCCGAATATCTATTTGGACGAGACCGTAATGCGGATGTGCTATACGCACCGCCGCCTGTTCGCCCAACTGGCCCAAGAGTTGATGCGTGAAGGGGATAAGGATAAGGCCCGCAAGGTGTTGACCAAAGCCGAGCAAGCTATCCCCGCCACCACAGTCCCGCACTGTTGGATCAGCGGTTCGCTGGATATGGCCGATATATGGGCGACATTGGAGGAAGACGACAAAGCCGAAGAGATAGCCCTGGCCACAGGCACCACTTCCATGCAATACCTGAACTGGTATCTGAGCCTGAACAACAACCGGCTGATGGGAAGCGCACGCGAATGTATGCGCAACCTGATGCAGCTGGACGATGCGGTAAAGATACTTGACAGGGTTCATTCGGGAAAAACATTGGATTTCCAGGAAAAACTCGGATTTTATCTGCAACAACTGCAAAACCGGGGGATGCCCCTCTAACCCGACGAAAGATGATTATCGAACAACCTGCCGCGTTTCTGCGTTGGTTATATCCGAAAGCCTGTTGGCGAATGGACCGGAACGAGAAGGCCGTTTACCTGACCTTCGACGACGGTCCTATTCCCGAGGCCACTCCATTTATTCTCGACACGCTGGACCGCTTCGAAGCCAAAGCCACATTTTTCATGGTAGGTGATAATGTGCGCAAACATCCCGATGTGTTCCGACAAGTGACGGAACGCGGACACCGCATCGGTAACCATACATTCAACCATATAGGCGGATTCCGCTACTTGAGCGAGAACTATCTGAAAAATACGGAGAAAGCCAACGAACTGCTGCATACCGACCTGTTCCGTCCGCCCCACGGATGGATACGCTGGGAACAGTATCACGTGCTGAAATCCCGTTACCGCATTATCATGTGGGACGTGGTGACACGCGACTACAGCAACCGCCTGTCGGCCGCCGATGTGGTAAACAACGTGAAACGTTATACGCGAAACGGCTCTATCATCACCTTTCACGATTCGGTGAAGAGCATCGGGAAACTGTACACGGCCTTGCCCGAATCGCTGCAATGGCTTCGCGAACAGGGATACCGGTTCAAAGTGTTCGACTGACCAGACAAGCCATGCAAAAGGAAATCATGCTTTCTGCCGCAACGATAAAAGCCGAGGCCTCCCGCTTCGGCTTTTATCGTTGCGGCTTGTCCAAGGCCGAGGACGTGGAGACCGCCGAAGCTGACCGTTACCGCACCTGGTTGGCACAGGGCTGCCAGGCCGACATGAACTATCTGGAAAACCACCAAGACAAGCGTTTCTCTCCGCAGGCACTCATGCCCGGCGTGCGCACCATCGTAAGTGTGGCCTTGAACTATTATCCGACGCGTACACTGCCAACAAACAGCCTTCAGCTGGCCTGGTATGCCTACGGACGCGACTATCACGACGTAATGAAGAGCAAGCTGAACAACCTCTTGCAGGCCCTCCGCGACACGCTGCCGACCAAACAGGCAGACACCTTACAGGGGCGCTGTTTCTGTGATACGGCTCCCGTGCTGGAACGCTACTGGGCACAGCGTAGCGGACTGGGATGGATCGGGAAAAACGGCCAGCTCATCATCCCTGAAGCCGGAAGCACATTTTTCCTGGGCGAACTGTTCTTGACTTTGCCTGCCGACGCTTACGACATCCCCCAGCCTGCACGTTGCGGCAACTGTAACCGCTGCATCGAAGCCTGCCCCACCGGTGCTTTGCAGGCCGGACGACCGATCGACGCCCGCCGCTGCCTGAGCTACCTCACCATCGAAAACCGCAACGAAATACCGGAGTGGGCCGCTCCTCGGATGGGTACATGCTTCTACGGTTGCGACCGCTGCCAGCAGGCATGCCCGCACCTGCGCTTCGCCCGTCCCACCGGCGAAGAGGCGTTCCGCCCCAACGAGGCACTCCTGCAAATGTCGCCCGCCGACTGGTTTGCCCTGACAGAAGAGGATTACCGACGGGTATTCAAAGGATCGGCCGTGAAACGAGCCAAATACAGCGGAGTGGTGCGCAACCTACAAGCCGTAAAGCCCAATCTGCCGCCAAACAGCGACAAAAAAACTGAAACACAGCCCTAACAAGACAAACAACAGAGCATCCCTTCCCGCCCAAGCCATGGGACATTTTTTGCTGCTACAACCCATCATCGACGACGGTAGAAACGAGAAAAATATAAAAAAGGCGTGCATCGGCATCTTCATGCCCTGCACGCCTTTTTATTGATAAACTGCATAAAAGGCTCTCACTCTGCCCTGCCGTCAGTCTCCTTTTTCGGAAACACCCCGGCGTAACGAGCCGGAACCCGTATTTACTTAGGCTGCTTGCCGATGTAGGCCAGGATACCTCCGTCTACATACAGCACTTGACCGTTGACGAAGTTCGAGGCATCGGAAGCCAGGAATACAGCCGGACCTTGCAAATCCTCGGGCGTACCCCAACGGGCTGCCGGCGTCTTGGCCACGATAAAGCTGTCGAAAGGATGGCGGCTGCCGTCCGGCTGACGTTCACGCAAAGGAGCCGTCTGCGGAGTGGCGATATAGCCCGGACCGATGCCGTTGCACTGGATGTTGAACTCGCCATACTCGGAACAGATGTTACGGGTGAGCATCTTCAGACCGCCCTTGGCTGCGGCATAAGCCGAAACCGTCTCGCGTCCCAACTCGGACATCATGGAGCAGATGTTGATGATCTTTCCGTGACCCTTCTTTATCATGGAAGGAATAACGGCTTTCGACACGATAAACGGACCGTTCAGGTCGATGTCAATCACCTGACGGAACTCGGCAGCCGTCATTTCGTGCATCGGAATACGCTTGATGATACCGGCGTTATTCACCAGAATGTCGATCACTCCGATTTCCTTTTCCACCTGTGCCACCAGCGCGTTCACCTGCTCCTCTTTTGTCACGTCACATACGTAGCCATGCGCTTCGATGCCCAATTCCTTGTAAGCAGCCAGTCCTTTGTCGACCAGTTCCTGCTTGAGGTCGTTGAAAACAATCGTGGCACCGCAACGGGCAAAAGCCGTGGCAATACCGAAACCGATACCGTAGGAAGCACCGGTAACCAAGGCTACCTTGCCCTCCAGAGAGAATCCCTGCAAAAAGTTCTTTTCCATAGATTATTTCACGTTTAAAAAAAATAATTGATTCTTCGTGTTTACTATTGAAGCAAAGTTAAGAAAAAGAAATGAAAAAGCTTCGTACGAAAAGCATCTTTTCCTCGTACGAAGCCTTTTTTTCATCATTTTGTGCAGGCACACAGTCCTGCATCCTTTGCCTTAGCGTGCATGAACAGGCCGGATGGTAAAACCGTAAGCACGATTGGCCGTCCACTCCCCGTCGTTGCCGGAAAAGTTGATGGTGTGGGCCATCGAAAGCACTCCCTCGGCCTGCGTACCGCTCCAGTAATATCCCTTCTCGCCCACTTCTTCCAGCGACGTACCGTAATACATGCCGGCGGCGGGCAGAAAAATGGAAGCGCCGCTGGGCCCCTGCACCCGATAACCGTTCACGCCCTCCAAGGCAGTCCGTGTCCACGTGCATTTCTCGATCAGTTCCCGAGCCTCATCCAGTGTAGGCATACGCCAACCGTCACGCCACGTGGTGCTGGCCACATCGTAGCGCGTGCCGTCGATCTCCTCGCCGATCGACTGATAACGGTCAGCCTCGAAATAGCGGTAGCGGCTCTTGCTGTAATCGCGCTTCGTAGTCGTCTCGCCCCAAGCGTAGTATTTACCGTAATCCGTCACTTCCTTGGCACCTACGTTGCACGTGGCCCACAGCACACTCAGTCCCAAGTCCACATAATCGTGACCGTTAATTGTTGTAGGTTCAAACCGAATACTGTCGATGGCACTTACCGCAAGCGTGGTACGGGTTCCGTTGGCCAGATACACCACCATGTTCTGAGCCTGCACAACGGAAACTCCCAGCAGACACAAGGCGGTTAGCATAAATCTTGTATATTTCATCGTTTCTTTTTTATAATTTGTAACACACTTATCATTCATCCCTTTCCCTATTTCCAGGCAGACCTACTCCCCGGCGGCGGGCGCCTTCCGCCGTGTCCGACCGTCGAACACATACTTGAAATTGCGCGCGATAATGGCCTTGTTCAAGGCCCCGCCGTGGTGCTCGTCGTCCAGACAGAAATCATAGAACACCAAGCCAAGCCGCCCCGTCTGCTCCGCTATCAATCCCAGCGCATGTTCATTGATGGTCTTGGCCGAAGAAGAGGGAGAACCACTGAAGTTCAGAAAATTAAAATACCATCGGTCGCTCGGATCAGCCGCAGCCTTTCCCAACGACCCGTTCAGTATTTCCACCTTCTCGTCCACGCTCCCGCTGTAAAAATCCTGCACATACACGTCCACCGTCTTCGATCCGTTCTGGTGATTAATCACCGTGTTCGTACCCTTCGTATTGTCCGTCCACGACAAGCGTCCGCCATAGACTACTCCTTCCAGATTGCCCTCCTCGCCATACGGATTGTCAGCCGTAACCAAAAGTTTACCCCGACAATCGGCCAGCGTCATTTTGGGCAGTATCTTCTTCACCAGATAAGGCGCGTTCCCATGCAGGCAGGTGCGCACGGAGGTGCGCCACGTCAGCGACTGGTCAGTGGGTTCCACTAAAAGCTTGCTGTTTTCTTTCTTGATGCGTACATAGAGACATTCCGTCGGGTTGTTCTCCACAAAATCAACCATCGTCTGTATGGCGTCCTTCAACCGGACACCGGTCGCCACCGGACCGTGATAGATTTCGAGGTTCTCCAGTTCGATATCCTCTTGCTTGTTGGAATTATAACGGGGGCGCAAATCGAAAGCCCGCACACCGCCCGCCAATTGGGTGGCGATGTCGTAGGTCTGGGTCTTGGCACTTCCGGCCAGCAACCCCGACACGCCCGATGTGGCGGCATCGTGCGCACCCGGAATGGAAAGCATCTTCAGACGCACGTTGCCGGGAATCGTGGCCATCCAGTTGTTGATCCGTGGCGCATCGGCCGCCGTACCGAACACATATCTTTTATAATAGGGTGTGCAGACCTGTGCGCCTTCCACACCGTCGATGGCGGTCAGCCCCTCAGTGGCGACCTCACCCACATCTTCGTTATCCACCCGGGTGTAGAAACGCCCCTCGGCATCGCGCACCGTCAGGGTCACCCCACCTTGCAATTGCACCGGAAGCACATAGAGACGTACTGTGGTAACCCCCTCGGGAAGCCCGCTCACCGTCACCACGTCGCTCTGGCTATGTTGCGAGCAAGCCGTGTTGTCGACCGTACTTACCTTGGCTGTGCGCGCGGCACAGTCGTAAGTGAACAAACCGGAGAGGCTCACACCGCTGTTCGACTTCACCGAGACCGCCGTCGGAATCACTCCCTCGCCCAAGGCCGACACGTCTACCTCGATCACACTGCTCACAGGATAGAATGCAAAATCCACACGACCGTCCTTTAGCGGTGCGCCCTCGGCGGCCATATAGCCCCCGAACGAACCGCCGTCGGCATTCTCCGCATAGTCTTGTTCGGCAAAGAGCATGGCGCTCACTTGCGGACCGAACCAGTCACCGCGCCCGTCAGCATCGGTAACGGCCTTTTCGGGATAAAAGGCATAGAACGTAGGGGCCTCGCCCCCTTCCTCTTCCGTAAACGGGGTATCGCCCTGCCGAACACGAAGCGTGCACGAAGTACCGTCGGTTTCCGTCACCTCATAGGTGCGTGCCAAGCGGCTATCGGACACCATCAGGGCATCGCCTGCCGTCCAACCGGCAAACTGGCCCTCCTGCCACACAGCGCGGGTAGCGGCATCGTGCGTCCCCGGAGCGTCCCAATAATCAAGCCCTTGAATAATGCGTGCGGCAAACCGTATGCCGCTGTCTTCGCTGCCCGATACATTTTCCGTGACCGGAGGCGCAGGCATTTCCGCGAACACCTGATCGTTGCTACAGGCCGACAAAGCACTCCCGCCCAGCAGCCCCACTGCCAATAAATAGATATTTGTTTTCATATTCCGATTAGATTGTTTTTCATGTTTTTCAAAGAAACCGCCCGCTTTTCTGCCGGACAGTGTCCGTACCGATGCTACATAGATACTGACTGCATCGGCGGAATAAAAGTACAAAAAATTGTCGGTTGTACGCGTTTCCGAAGGCTAAAAATTTCGGACAACACAAAAAA
>CAJUDC010000005.1 GCA_910584955.1 uncultured Paraprevotella sp.
GGGGGAAGGGCGATTTCAGGCGATTTATACAAAAAATCGGGCGCGTTAACTTGTTTTAACATTCGGGGGGGGGTAATTTTTCATGTTCGTACGTAAACTTTTTACTTCTCTCTCTAAAAACATGGAGATGAAGATAAACTTTTGTACTAACCTAAATGATAGAGACTATGATTAAACAATTATGTGAAAGGCCTTTGCGATGGCTGATGATGCTTTGCTTGGCAAGTGCTTTCAGCGAGGCAAGAGCATGGAAAACAGAAACGGAGGGTATTACGGATAATACCAGTTATTATCTTTATAATATAGAGGCCGGGCGGTTTTTACGTGGAGGGGATGCGTATGGCACGCAAGCGTCTTTGGGAACAAAGGGCGAATATTTTATCGCCCGCAAAGAAGGTGACTTATATAAGCTGATATGGAGTGAACGCCCGGCAATGGATGGTATATATATTGTTGAGAACCAGGACCGAAATCAACCGTCGTTCTTGGACAGAGGGATCGGTAAGGGGAATAATCTGTGGAAGATAACGTCGGACGATGGTAATAAGACTTGGAAAATACAGATTAACCCGGACGATGAGTTGTATGGTACGGCAAAAAGGAAAGGCATCACTTCCTTTGCATGGGGAGGTGACTGGAACATTACTTGGGTTAATCCCTTACGTTACCAAACGGATTGGGCATGTCAGGGTAATATGTGGTTGTTTCTGACGTCGGATGAATATGAGGATGTTGCAGAGAAAGTCGCGGCGGCTCTGGAGGTGCGTAAGGCTATGTACCCGGATGTTTGTAAGGCCAGGCAGATGGGGTTGTCTACAGTGCTTGATGAACTTTCGGCTTACGACAACCCTTCAACTGCTGCGGACGATTTGAAAGCGGCACAAGCAGGTCTTGCAACCAAACTCAAGGCGTATGTGGGAGAGTTGCCACAGTCGGTAAGTACGGTAGATATGTCGGGTTGGATTCTTAATGCCGACATGGCGAATAACAATAGAGACTATTGGACTGCCACCCTGAATGAAGGAACTGCAAACGGATTGACGGAATCATTCAAAAGAGTGTTCGAGTTTTACCAGCCCTTGACAGGATTGCCGGCCGGGAAGTACAAGGTACGGGTCAGGGCACGCCAGCTCAAAGTAGATGCCTACTCACAAGGAGGTGCTTTGTATGCGGAAAACAATTATTCAAATACGTATTCGCGTAATATCGGTGATGCTCTTATACAGGACGGTTCCAATCTGGTAAGCGAGGCATGCACGGTTTTTCAGGAATATGTGGATGGTGTCACGACGTCATTGATAGAACTGGACGGTGTATGTGTAGTGGACGGTACACTTAAGATTGGGATAAAAGCAAGCGATACCGGTTCGTGGATAACATGGACCGGATTCCGACTGGAATACGATGGAGCGCATAGCTTGTCGGCTTTACAGGCTGAATTGAGTGCAAAGCAAACGGCTGTAAAAACGGCTTTGGAAAACAAAAACATTGAATGGCTGAAGGACAATACGGTGTTGCAAGAAGAATGTACGGCGAAGTATGATGGGGTAACAGCGTGCGCTAATGCTTATGTCGCTTTGTTTGATTGGGATAAACTTTTTGATTCCGGGATTGTTGCACAAATGGAGGAATTGTTGACCTTATGTACTGAACAGGGAACTATGGCGGATGCTGTTGCAAGTTGTAAGGAGAACTTGAAAACGGTGCGCACTCCTGCTGATGTGCAAAAAGTTTACAACACATTGTTGGATGCTTATAATAAGGTTGCGGAAGGTGACGTGATACGGGAATCGTTTGATTTTAATGATGGGAATACATCAGACTGGTCGGGAACGCCTGGTACCGGAAACGGTGTGGTGGAATTTTACAACAAGGATTTTGACTTTAACCGTTCTTTGTCGGGCTTGCCCACGGGGTGGTATCAAGTGACGGTCGACGGTTTTTATCGCACACATAGAAGCAGTCTGGCTATTCATGAGGCCAGGCAAGAGAAGAACCTGTCGGCTTTGTTTGGCGATGTGGCGGCGGGAGCTTTTGAAGTGCCCATAATGTGTGTGTACGATGAGGCTTCGGCTGGTGGCAGCGATGCCGGCTATCCTAATTGGATGAGTGAGGCCAATTCGGCATTTAATGAGAAACACCTTTATCATAATGTATTGAACGTATGGGTTGCCGACGGGAATTTGTCTTACGGCCTTCGTGGACGGAACCAAGGTGAGTCATGGATATGTTTCGATAATTTCTCGTTGGTATACAAGGGCACTGACATGGCCGGGCTTTATGCGGCAATGGCGGACTATGCCAAGAGCGCTGCGGCCAAAGTCTCTAAGGCCTGCCTTGAAGAGATGGTTGATTATATCGACAAGAGTTCTTCGTCAGACATTACGTTGGAGGCTGTAAATGCTTTAAATGATAAGGTCAAGAGCATCGTGTTATTGGCAAACGCCGAGGCGGATATGCGTATCTCGTTGGTTGCAAAGCAAAACGAATATACCGATCTTGTGAATAAAACGATGGCTACGGATGCGGAAAAGGGGGCGTATCAAGATGCCATAACAGCAGCAGAAAATGCTATTGAGACTGCCATTACAACTCCCGCCGAAATACAACCTTATTTGGATGCGATTGATGAGGCTGGCCGGACATATAAGAAAGCGGCCAATCCCAATGAGGGGGAAACCCTTGATATGACATTCTTATTGACAAATCCGCAAGTAAACGGGTTTAATCAAGGTACTCGCTTTTTGGAAGGATGGTATCATGACATGCCGTCCGTTGTAAACTTTATGGTACAAGATAATAGTGGACAAAGAGGGGAAACGTCCTGGAACAAGTTCCAGGAATTTTATGATAATCGGTCTCTAGTTCCCGGTTGGGCTTTGTATCAAAAAGCCAATGTTCCTGTCGGAGCCTATCGGATGCGGGTTGCTGCATTTGCCAATGATGTGACGGTGGCGCCGGTGCTGCATGCAGGCGAAGTCGTCGGCTCGCCGGTAAGTTCTACCACATTGGCTTACGGTACGGTGGATTTCCTACAGATGCAGGCCGAGAATGATGTTAAACTGGGGGTTAAGACAATGGAGGGCAATCGTGCTCAATGGATAGGTGCCAATGATATGACGTTGACGAAACAGCATCTG
Source organism: uncultured Paraprevotella sp. (assembly GCA_910584955.1). GTDB lineage: Bacteria > Bacteroidota > Bacteroidia > Bacteroidales > Bacteroidaceae > Paraprevotella. The sequence goes on from CAJUDC010000005.1 coordinate 3,141, forward strand.
GTGACGTTGAACGGCAATCAAAGCAATTATCTGTACATGGGTACACAGCGTGACTTTACAGGAAGCGTATGCCTGGACCGTACGATTCCGGCGTTAGCCTGGAGCACCATTTGTCTGCCGTTCGATCTGTCGGCGGAACAAGTCTCTGCCCGTTTCTCCCGTGTCTATGAGCTGCAATCGGCTGAGAAAGACGAACGAGGTGTATACACATTGACGTTTGCCAAACCGGAGGGCGGCATCATGAAAGCCGGTCACCCATATTTGGTTTGGCTGGAAGAGGCTGTCGACCGGATGGGCTTTACGGGAGTGACGTTACAGGCCGGAAGCGACGAACCGGCTCCGGTCGATATAGACGGCGTTAAGATGCAGGGCAATTATTCATCTACAAGCATTGTGAATGGCGATGGGAAAAATGAGCAGTATTACTTCTTCAGTGGCAATAAATTGTGGAAGGCTGATAGAGAAACAGCCGTGAACGGTTTTCGTGCTTACATTACCGTGCCCGTACCTGCTGACGGTGCCGAAGTGCGTGGCTTCATAATTAATATGGATGATGTTGCTACCGGAATGGAAAATGTTTCTGCATCGGAACAGGATACGGAAACGGTAGACGTGTACACACTGAGCGGCATACGGGTACGTAGCGGTGTGCGTAAAGGTGAAGCCTTGGACGGCCTGAGTAAGGGCGTATACGTAGTAAATGGTAAGAAAGTAATCAAATAATAAAAAGCAGAACGATGAAAAAGAAAAGATATATAACTCCGTCTTTGGTAATGGTAGAGTTTATAGAAGAGGGCTTGATAGCCCAAAGTCTGATAGGAGGCACAACAGGGTTGGAGGATTTCGACGGTTTGGGAGGTTCCAATCTGGAGAACGGTCCCATAAGTGCCGGTGTAAAATACCAAGGTGTCATGGATACTGATCTTTGGTAAATGGACCGAAAAGTCAAGTAGAAGATGGGAGGCCGGAAGAAAGTCTCTGTCGGCGGCGTAGCAGTGGCTACGCCGTTTTTGGGGAGTTGCCGTATAGCGGCTTGCGACTGACGGAAGAAGAATTTGTCGGCTTGCCTTTCGGTCACTTTTAAGGAAGACGGTAAAAAAGATATCTCTAGAACTGTATTTGAAGTGGGAATTAGTGGGATTTTTGGCAGGCGATTCGTAAATATATTATATACGAGCGATACATTTTAGAGTGGCATGTATAATGAAAAACATATTTCTAACCTAATAAATAAGTATAGTATGACTAAAAAGATGAGATGGCCGGTAAAATGGCTGATGCTGTTCGGTTTGCTGTTGGCGGCGGGACACATGAAAGCGGCGTCCGATTGGGTCGTCGGGGAATCCTATTACCTGTACAACACGGGTATCGGACAGTTTATTCGCGGAGGTAACAACTATGGTACGCGTGCATCGTTTGGTTCAACCGGTGATATGCTTACCGTAAATGCCGTGGAGGGTAGTGACGAACTTTACCGCCTGGTGTGGAGCCGTGGAAACGGATTGTTCATCGGCGCTACCAGTGAGATGTGGATGGACATGGGCAATCAAGGGCATTGCTCGTGGCAGATACAGAAGGGAACCGGCGATACCTGGCGGATAAGCATTGAGGCTGCGGATGAAACTTACGGTGAGGCATCGAAAGGAAAAACCTATATGGGTTTCTGCGGCGATTATTCCGCTCCCAATAGTGGGTCGACTCCTTATGTGTTGCCCATTCTTCCGGACGTGTTGCCCTATGCTTTGGGGATAGACTGGATATTCATGACAAAGGAGGAATATGACGCAGTGCAGCAAAACGTGGCTGATGCTTACGAGGTGCGTAAAGCTTTGTATAAGTATGTGTCAGCCGCTAAGAACATCCCAAGTTTTTCCGCGTCCGAGCTGGATATTTTTTCCCGCCCGGAAACAACGAAAGCCGAATTGGAGGCTCTGTTGGAGACGCTTCCCGGAAAAGTGTTGGCGTATGCCAAGGAACATGCGTCGAAAAGCAACCCCATCGATGTGTCTTTCCTTATTGAGGGAGCTGGTTGCGGCGATGCCGGCTATGCGGGCTGGACAAAAACCGGCGATTGGGGCAACAATTCTACCTATTTTGCCAATGGAAACAGTGTGCTGGGAGGCCGTTTCTATGAAAGATGGAAGAACAATGCCGGACTGGACGACGGGGATATTTATCAAACGGTATCCGGGCTGTTTAACGGAATCTACACCCTAGGGGCGGACATTAACGCCACTCGTCAGGACCATACGGACTGGGAGATAACGGGCGTGAACCTCTATGCCGTGGGAGCCGAGAAGCAGACAGTGGCTTGTCCTGGCTCAGGCAACGGGGTGCCCGATTACTATTCCGTGGATTTCTTGGTGACGAACGGGACGGCCCGTATCGGTGTGGAATGTGTGAGCACGAATGCCAACTGGTTGGCCATGGACAACTTCAGACTATATTATAAAGGTATAGACCTGACGGCGTTGCGGCAGTCGCTGGACAAACTGGTGGAGACGGCGCGTGAACTCACCGGGCAGGGCATGCCTTCGGTGGTTAAACAACGGCTGAACGGGGCGATAGCCGCTGCCGAAACAGTTGAGGAAACCGAAACGGCCATAATGGAAGCCACAAACAATCTGTCGGCGGCAATTGCCGAAGCCAAGAGCACCAGTGTGGCTTATAACGAGCTGGCTGGAAACATTGAGGCAGCACAGGCATTGTACGTGAATTCGAAACCTGCCACTCCCGAAGCCGCCGAGGCCATGACGGTAGCGCTGGAAACGGCAAAAGGTAGTCTGGCCGAGGCTTCCACGTTGGAGGCATTGCAGCAGGCCGTTGTCGACCTGGAGGCAGCCCGCAGAGCTTATATGTTACAATCGGTGCCCGCAAACGGAACTACGTATGACTTGACTTTCAAAGTGGCGAACGCCAAAATGAACGAAGGCAATACGGCTTGGCAGTCGACATACACCAACGGCATGAACTTCCGTGTATGGAGCGACGCTTCGGTGAACTCCGCCGAATACGCCGGTAATTTCTACGAACGGTGGTCCTCTCCGGCTTTGACCGATGCGCCGGCCATTTGGCAAACGGTAAGCGGTCTGCAAAACGGCGTTTACGAGGTGCGGGCGGCGGCTTTCTGTCGCGATGGTTCCGGTTTCTCCCTTCGTGCCAATGAGGATAAAGTAGCCTTGACGGACGGTAAGATGAAATACTATACCGTGCGGACACCGGTGACGGACGGACAGCTGACTATCGCTCTCTATGCCGAGCCGGGCAATACGAAGGACTGGAGCGGTCTGGCCGATGTGTCGCTTACGTATTACGGTGAGGATCTGGAACCTTTAAAAGCCGAGGTCGCTCTCCGTAAACAGCAGTTGGCCGAATGGGCGCAGAGCACGCAGGCTCCTCTCGTGGCCTTGAAAAACTATCTGACGGGTGAGGTGCAGCAAATGCAGCCCGAGAATGAAACTGCACAGGGCTATTACGAACTGATCAGCACCTTGAAAACGATTCAGACCGATGCTGAAAGTACACTGGCTGCGTATGCCCGGGTGGCGAATTGGAGAAGCAAATATGATGATATTGTCAGACAGTCGGCAGAAACCGAGGCGCTTGAGGCGTTCCGTTCCGCGCTGGAGGCAGCGGAAGCCGAAGCTGGCAACGCTATGAGTGCGGAGGCTATGGTTACTGCGGCTGCGGGTATGACACAGGCCTTCTGTGTCTATCTGCCTCAGGGAAAGGCCACCGAAGGACGGTTTGATTTGACCGTTTTTCTTGATAATGCCTCTTTTGATGCGACCGGCGACGGTTGGAATGAGACATTGGGTTGGGGAGCCGGCGTAGTGGAGAAGTTCCAGGCATCGTTCAATGCCTGGCAGTTGCTGACCGGGATGCCGGCCGGTATGTATACACTTTGTGTACAAGCCGCTTATCGTACGTCGGCAAACGAAACGGCCTACGAGGCTTATCAGAACGGTACTGCCGAGGTGCTTGCGTCGTTATATGCCGGAACGGCTCAGAAGAAGGTGAAGAATATTTTCGACGACAGCTCGGACGTTTCGTATTATCAGACAAAAGACTGGATGAATGACTATCAAACGCCGGTCGGCAAGTACGTGCCGAACAGTTTGAACGGTGCCAATGAATACTTCAAGAACGGACTGTATTGGAATTCCCTTTCGTTTGAACAGGAAGAGGCCGGTGACCTGACGATCGGTCTGAAAGCGGAGAACGTACCTGGCGGTAACGGTGCGTGGACACTGTTTGATAATTTCCGTTTATATTACGGTGTGGAAGATGTTGAGTTGGATGAGAATGAGGCATACGCCGTAGCAGAGGAAAAATGGGCCGATGTTACCAGCAACCGTGTTATTAAGGCCGGCAGATGGGCAACGCTTTGGGTTCCGTTCGACATTCCGGCTGCGCAGCTGGACGCTTTCGAGGAGGTGAAGCAGCTTTCCGAGGTTGTTTTGGAAGATGAGACGGTCCGTGTACGTTTTGCCGACGTAAAGGAGCAAGGCATTCGGGCCGGTCAGCCTTATTTGGTCCGTACGGTTCGTGACTGGACGATGGCAGCCGAGAAAGTTTTGCTGCAACCTGTTGCTTTCACACCGGTGACGGTCGAAGGTGCCGTGATGAAATGCGTGGAGCAACCCGGTGACATACAAGGAATGTATTACATCGCTAACAATAGTTTCTATCTGGCCGACGTGCCTGTCGACAGTAAGAGCTACCGTGCGGTAATCGAACTGCCGCTATCGCAGGAGGTGAAGAGCGTGCTGTTCGACTTTGGCGAGACGACCGCCGTGGAAGGTGTGGATGCCGCACAGGACGGTGCGACGGTCGATGTGTACACGTTGAGCGGAATAAAGGTGAAAAGCGGAGTACCCGCTGCCCGTGCACTGGACGGATTGAACAAAGGCGTCTATATTGTGAACGGTACGAAAGTGGTAAAATAATAAAAGTAAAGAAACAAGTCTTATGGAAAGAAGAAGATATATGAAGCCCGCCGTGGAGGTGACGGAGGTAAAACTCGAAAGTGCTCTGATGGCGTTGAGTTCGCCCGAAAACGGTTTGCACTGGGGCGGGAATGCCGGTGACAACGGTACGCCCGATCCCGAGGCAAAGGACGGAAGCGACTGGAACATCTGGAATTGATAAGCGGCCTGCGGGGATTTTCCCCGCAGGCTTTGTTTTTGACGGACGGTGAAGGCGGAGAGCATGGCTCGAGGAATAGGCGCCTGCGGCAGGCTGTCGGCCGGTGTCGGTCCGGCTTGTGTGGACACGGCAAAAGGGAGTGCCGTGTTTTTTTGTCGTCGATTTACCGATATTTTTACGCTGTTGCGCATCTAAGCGAATAATTTCTCCTATATTTGCGTGTCGGCTTGCTGTGTTCGGCGGGCGGATAGACGATGATTATTCATTAACCCTTAAATAAATTAAAATCATGGAGAAGATCACAGGGCTGATAGATGCGCCCTTTACCCCTTTTTATGCGAACGGCGATGTGAATTACGAACCCATTCCCGCTTATGCGGCCATGCTGGCCAAGAACGGGTTGCAAGGTGTGTTTATCAACGGTTCTTCGGGCGAGGGATATATGCTGACCGAGGAGGAACGTATGAAACTGGCCGAAGCCTGGATAGCAGCCGCGCCAGCCGGTTTCAAGGTGATTGTGCATGTGGGCAGTTGCTGTGTGCGCTCCAGCCGGATGCTGGCCGAGCACGCCCAGCGTATCGGTGCCTGGGGCATCGGAGCCATGGCGCCCCCGTTCCCTAAGGTCGGACGTATCGAAGAACTGGTGAAATACTGTGAGGAAATTGCGGCCGGCGCGCCCGATCTGCCTTTCTATTTCTACCACATTCCCGCGTTCAACGGGGCATTTCTGCCTATGACGAAGTTCCTGGAGGCTGTGGACGGGCGTATCCCTAACTTCGCCGGCATCAAGTATACTTTCGAGAGCCTGTACGAGTATAACCAGTGTCGCCTGTACAAAAACGGCAAGTACGACATGCTGCACGGACAGGACGAGACCATCCTGCCTTGTCTGGCGATGGGCGGTGCGCAAGGCGGCATCGGCGGAACCACCAATTACAACGGCGTCAATCTCGTGGGTATTATCGAGGCCTGGAAAGCCGGCGATCTGGAGCGTGCACGCGAATTGCAGAACTTTTCGCAAGAGGTCATCAATGTCATCTGCCATTACCGGGGCAACATTGTGGGCGGTAAGCGCATTATGAAGCTTATCGGTCTGGACCTGGGGCCCAACCGTACGCCGTTCCAGAACATGACCGACGAGGAAGAAGCCGCCATGAAGGCCGAACTTGAGGCCATCCGCTTCTTTGAGCGTTGCAACCGGTTCTAATCTTCATACATCCTGCTTATGGACAAGAATCAAATCACTGCTTATCTGAAAGAGTGGGCCGCTTCCTATCGTAACGACCTGCTTACCGATATTATGCCTTTTTGGTTGAAGAACGGATGGGACCGTGTGAACGGTGGCGTTTATACCTGCCTGAATCGCGACGGCAGTCTGATGGACACCACCAAATCGGTATGGTTCCAAGGGCGTTTTGCCTTTATTTGTTCTTATATATATAATAATGTGGAACAGGATCCCCGTTTCCTGGAAGCCGCCCGCAGCACGCTCGACTTTATCGAAGCGCATTGTGCCGATACCGACGGGCACATGTATTTCGAGGTGACGGCCGAGGGTGAGCCTTTGCGTAAGCGTCGCTATGTATTCTCTGAGTCGTTTGCCGCCATCGCCATGTCGGAGTATGCACTGGCTACCGGTGACGCGACGTATGCCCGTAAGGCGCTCGACCTCTTCCATCGTATGGTGCGTTTTCTGACCACACCGGGCTTCCTTCCGGCCAAGTACGAGACGTCCGTGGCCATGCGCGGACATTCCATTACGATGATTCTCATTAATGTGGCCGCCCGGATACGGGCGGTTCTGCCCGATCCGGCTCTCGACCGCCGGATCGAGGAGTCGATTGCCGACTTGCGCCGCTATTTCATTCATCCTGAATTTGAAGCATTGCTGGAGACGGTCGGTCCGGAAGGCGAGTTCATCGATACCAATATGGGGCGTACCATCAATCCCGGACATTGTATCGAAACGGCCTGGTTCCTGTTGGAGGAAGCCAAGTTCCGCAATTGGGATAAGGAACTGACACAAACGGCGCTCACTATCCTGGACTGGTCGTGGAAATGGGGCTGGGACGAGACGTACGGAGGTATCATCAACTTCCGCGACTGCAAGAACCTGCCGCCGCAGGACTATTCGCAAGATATGAAGTTCTGGTGGCCGCAAACCGAAGCCATCATCGCCACGCTGTATGCTTATCAGGCCACCGGCGACACGCGTTATTTGGACCGGCACAAGCAGATCAGCGAATGGACGTATGCTCATTTCCCCGACCGGGAGCAGGGAGAGTGGTACGGCTATCTGCATCGCGACGGTACAGTGGCACAGCCGGCCAAGGGGAATATCTTCAAGGGGCCGTTCCACATCCCGCGCATGATGACCAAAGCGTATGTGCTTTGCAATGAAATACTCAAGGATCAGACCGATTAATTCTTTACAATTATGAAAAACACTTCCAAGATTTATCCCTGGGTGGTAGTGGCGCTCCTGTGGGGCGTTGCCCTCCTTAATTATATGGACCGCCAGATGCTGAGCACAATGAAAGAGGCCATGCAGGCGGATATTGCCGAATTGCAGTCGGCGGCCAATTTCGGTCGGCTGATGGCCGTGTTTCTTTGGATTTACGGGTTGATGAGCCCGGTGTCGGGCATGATTGCCGACCGGCTCAACCGGAAATGGCTCATTGTAGGCAGTTTGTTTGTGTGGTCGTCCGTCACCTACCTGATGGGAGTGGCCGAGACGTTCCAGCAGGTGTTCTGGTTGCGGGCGCTGATGGGGGTGAGCGAGGCGTTGTATATCCCTGCGGGGCTGTCGCTCATTGCCGATTACCATACCGGCAAGTCCCGTTCGCTGGCCGTGGGTATCCACATGACCGGTCTTTATACCGGCCAGGCTGTCGGCGGGTTCGGAGCCACAGTGGCTGCCGCGTTCTCGTGGCACACTACGTTCCATTGGTTTGGCATCATCGGCATAGCCTATGCCGTCCTGTTGATGCTTTGTCTGCGTGATAAGAAGGCGCCGGCGGCTCCTGTCCGTCCGTCTGTGACGGAGCGGGCGTCCGCTCCTTCGCGCGAGGGACTGTTCCGAGGTGTGGTGATGCTGTTCTCCAACATCGCTTTCTGGGTGATTCTGCTTTATTTTGCCGTGCCCAGTCTGCCCGGTTGGGCCACGAAGAACTGGCTGCCTACGCTTTTTGCCGAGAATCTGGGTATTCCTATGTCCGAAGCCGGTCCGTTGTCTACCATTACCATTGCCATTTCCTCCTTTGTGGGCGTTTTGCTGGGCGGCACCTTATCCGACCGCTGGGTGCAGCGCAACATCCGTGGCCGTGTGTATACCGGTGCCATCGGCTTGGGAATGACCATTCCTTCGCTGCTGTTGCTGGGCTATGGCCATAGTTTTGTGGCTGTGGTGGGTGCCGGACTGCTTTTCGGGGTAGGCTACGGTATGTTTGATGCCAACAACATGCCCATCCTTTGTCAGTTCGTATCCTCGAAGTACCGGGCTACAGCCTACGGTATCATGAATATGACCGGTGTGTTTGCCGGAGCTTTCATCACCGACCTGCTCGGCAAATGGACCGACGGCGGCAGTCTGGGGCAGGGCTTTGCCATGCTGGCGGCTATCGTCTGTGTGGCGCTGGCGGCTCAGTTGTATTTCCTGCGTCCGCAGGTCGACAATATGGAATAGGAAAGATATGAAGAAGTTGACGCTTTGGTTTTCCGCACTGCCTTTGTGGGCCTCCGTTGCAGGAGGGCTGTCGGTATCCTGCCGTCCCTCGGCTACGGAAGGCGATACGCTGGTCTGCACGGCGCTGGCTCCGCTCGACCGGTGGGGCGGGCAGGGTGTTTCGGCTCCGTATGCCGGACGCATCGGCCAGGCCTTGGTGGTGGCGGGCGGTTGTAATTTCCCGGATGTGCCGGCGGCTGACGGAGGCGGTAAGGTGTTCTATCGCGATGTATGGCGCTTGCCGGCGCCTGCCGACCCGTCGTCTCGCTGGGAGCATGTGGGCGAGTGTCCGGTAGCGGCTGCCTACGGGGTGTCGGTCACTGTGCCGCAAGGCCTGATCTGTATCGGCGGGACCGACGGGCACCGCAGCCTGGACGGGGTGTGGCTGTTGCGGCCGGACGGCGTGAGAGGATATGCGGCGGATTCGTTGCCCTCGCTGCCTGTGGGGCTGGACAATGCGGCCGGAGCATGGTGTGCCGGTGCGGTTTACGTGGCCGGCGGACAGACGGACGGAGCGCCTTCCCTGCGGGCCTATCGTCTGGCCTGGCCCGGCGGAACACGATGGGAGGAAATACCTGTTCCTCCCGGTGGGGCACGCTTGCAGCCGGTAGCGATGGCCGTCGGTTCGCGGTTTTATCTGATGGGAGGCTATGTGCCTCCGTCGGACGGGGAGCCGGGGCGCTTGCAGCCGGGCGGATGTGTTTATGATACGGTTATGGGACGTTGGTCGGAGACGGCGGCTTTGATGTTGCCGGGCGACACGTTGCCCCGGGCTTTGGTGGGAGGCGTGGGAGCCGTCTCGCCCGACGGTCGTCGGCTGTTGGTGGCCGGCGGGGTAGACGCCGGACGCTTTCTGCGTGCGGTAAACCGTCCGTTGCTGTTGAAGCAAGCCCGTGCCGAGGGAAATGATACGTTGGCGGACAGGCTCGAAGCGGAGGGGAAGGACTATCTTCGCCATCCGGTGGCCTGGTACCGTTTCAGTGAGTGTCTTCTGTCCTACGATCCGACTTCCGATTCGTGGCAACTGTTGGGGCGGAACCCGCGACTGGCACGTGCCGGTGCGGCTTTGGTCTCCTGGGAAGACCGTTGGTATGTGGTGAACGGGGAGAACAAGCCCGGTATCCGGTCGGGCGACGTGTCGCTGTTTGTTCTTCCGTTGTCGGTCCGTGGCCGATGATGCTTTTCGCTGTGCAGATACAAACATCGTCTGCTTTCCCTTTCGGAAAAGCAGGCGATGCCGTTTCTGTACCGGAGCGGGCGTTACATCCCTTTCACTTCTTCCAGATTTTTCTGGATGTCGCTCTCGCTCAGTTCGTAGTTAATCAGGTTGCCGGCCAGGTATTGGTCGTAGGCGGTCATGTCGATCAGTCCGTGGCCCGACAGGTTGAACAGAATCACTTTCTCTTCACCCGTTTCGATGCACTTTCTGGCCTCGTTGACGGCGGCCGCAATGGCATGGCAGGATTCGGGTGCCGGGATGATACCTTCGGCCTTGGCAAAGAGACAGCCCGCTTCGAACGATTCCAGTTGCTGGATGTCGACGGCTTCCATCAGTTTGTCTTTCAACAATTGCGACACGATAACCCCCGCGCCGTGGTAGCGCAGTCCGCCGGCGTGGATGTTGGCGGGAGCGAAGTTATGTCCCAGTGTGAACATCGGCAAGAGAGGCGTGTAACCGGCTTCGTCACCGAAGTCGTACTGGAATTTTCCCCGTGTCAGTTTGGGACAGCTGGCCGGTTCCGCCGCTACATAGCGTGTCTGTCGGCCTTCCAGGATGGTGTGGCGCATGAACGGGAAGCAGATACCGCCGAAATTCGAACCGCCGCCGAAGCAGCCGATGATGATGTCGGGATATTCGCCGGCCATTTCCATTTGCTTTTCTGCTTCCAGGCCGATGACGGTCTGGTGCAGTGTCACGTGGCTCAACACGGACCCGAGCGTATATTTGCAGTTGGGCGTGGTGCGTGCCAGCTCTACGGCTTCGGAGATGGCCGTACCCAGCGATCCCTGATGGTTGGGGGTACGGGTGAGGATGTCTTTTCCAGCCCGGGTCGACATGGAGGGGGAAGCCGTCACCTGTGCGCCGAACGTCTGCATGATGCTGCGCCGGTACGGTTTCTGTTCGTAGCTGATCTTCACCTGATATACGGCGGCTTCCAGACCGAACACGCTGGCAGCATACGATAAGGCGGTGCCCCATTGACCGGCCCCTGTCTCCGTGGTCACATTCGTCACACCCTCCTGTTTGCAGTAGTAAGCCTGCGGCAGGGCCGAGTTCAGTTTGTGCGAGCCTACGGGACTTACGCTCTCGTTCTTGAAATAGATGTGTGCGGGGGTGCCTAGAGCCTGTTCCAGACCGTAGGCCCGTACCAGCGGTGTGCTGCGGTAATACTTGTATTTCTCGCGCACGGCTTCGGGGATCTCTATCCAGGCATCCGTCTGGTTCAGTTCCTGTTTGCACAGTTCTTGCGCGAAGATGGGATAGAGGTCTTCCGGTGTCAGCGGTTCCCGGGTAGCGGGATTCAGGGGCGGCAGGGGCTTGTTCACCATGTCGGCCTGTATGTTGTACCAGTAGCGCGGAATATCATCTTCCGCCAAAAAGAATCTTTTCTGTTTTTCCATAGGTCTTTTTCTTATTTATTTGATGCGTTTCGAGCCGGTTTACTAACAAATCGTTCGCAAAAGTACGTAAAAAAAGTCATTGAAGAAATGAAAAACCGGAATAAACCTGTTTCAAAATGTATGTTCGGTGCGGCGCAACTCCGGTTCATGCCTTGGTTTCTGCAAATCAAGGCATGTTTTCTGCCGTTCACGGTTGGATTTTTGCAGATCCAACCGTGAACGCAAATTCGGGGCTTCGCCGGTCGTATTTGTCTGCCTCATTCCTTTAGGTTTGATTCTTGAACGTATTCTTTTGCATATATATGCGAATTTGTGTTATTCGAAGGGTGAAATAGCCTGTTATTTAAAAGATTTTTTCATTATCTGCTTATGAATTGAAAAATAAATGAATAAAAATGCTTTCTTTTGCTTGGAAATGCGTATTTTTGCAGCCTCGAATACGATTTAATATGCGGACGAAGAAAAAAAACAGTCGGTTGGAGGTGATCAAGATGATACTTTCCAGTCAGGAAGTCTCCAGCCAGGAAGAATTGCTCATCGAACTGGACAAGGCCGGTTTCCCCTCTACGCAAACCACTTTGTCGCGCGACATGAAGCAGTTGAAAATTGTAAAGGCTACGAATGCCGAGGGACGCTATATATATATGTTGCCCAACAATAACCTGTACCGGCGTGTGTCCGATACACGTTTTACCCTTTCGGCCATCAACAAACTGGGGGCCCTTTCGGTGAAATTCTCCGGCAATCTGGCGGTGGTGCACACCCTGCCCGGGCATGCCAGCCACGTAGCGTATGATATAGACAACAGTAATATAGATGAGATATTGGGTACGATAGCCGGCGACGATACCGTGATACTGGTGCTGGCCGAAGGCGTGCCCCACGAGGAGGCATTGGCCCGGCTGGCCGAGGTAGTGCCTAACCTGAGCTAATAAAGAAGACAATGGACGAAACAGAAATGAATGATGGAATCAAAGTAGTGGTGGCCGATGCTACACACGAGAAGTATGTAGACACGATTCTGGCCACCATAACCGATTCGGCTAAAAAGCGCGGTTCGGGCATCGCTTCGCGAACCCATGCTTATCTGGCTACTAAAATGAAAGAGCGCAAAGCGGTGATAGCCCTGGCCGGACCGGAGGAGGAATTTGCCGGTTTCTGCTATATCGAGAGTTGGGGCAATAAGTCCTTTGTAGCCAACTCGGGATTGATTGTGGTGGAGAAGTTCCGCAAGCATCATCTGGCTACACGCATCAAGCAGACGGCTTTCACGCTGTCGCGCCTGCGCTGGCCTCATGCCAAACTGTTCGGTCTCACCAGTCAGAGTGCCGTAATGAAAATCAACACGGCATTGGGCTACGTGCCTGTGACGTTTGCCGAACTGACCGATGACGAAGCCTACTGGAAGGGATGCGGCACACCGGAGAACCCCTGCTGTGTCAATTGCGACATCCTGGCACGTACCGGACGCAAATACTGCATCTGTACCGCCATGCTTTACGATCCCGAAAAGCATCCCGACGAGCAGTTGCCGGTGCAGCTGCCTGACGATGTGGTGAAGATGGCCCGTGAGGCGGCGGCCCGCAATCAGCGATGAAACGAACGAATCAAAAACATTTTAAACAACAATACGTATGGCTAAGAAAGTAGTTGTGGCTTTCAGCGGAGGTCTGGACACCTCCTACACGGTGATGTATCTCGCCAAGGAAATGGGATACGAAGTTTATGCGGCATGCGCCAACACAGGCGGTTTCAGCCCGGAACAGCTCCGAACGAACGAGGAGAATGCCTATAAACTGGGCGCAAAGGAATATGTGACGCTCGATGTGACGCAGGAATATTATGCGAAGAGCCTGCGCTACATGATCTACGGTAACGTGTTGCGTAACAACTGCTATCCCGTTTCCGTATCGTCGGAACGCATTTTCCAGGCGCTGGCCATCGCACGTTATGCCAACGAGATCGGCGCGGAGGCTATCGCACACGGTTCCACCGGAGCCGGCAACGACCAGATACGTTTCGATATGACCTTTCTGGTGATGGCCCCCGGAGTGGAGATCATCACCCTGACACGCGACAAGGCGTTGAGCCGGCAGGAGGAAGTGGACTACTTGAATGCCAACGGCTTTTACGCTGATTTCACCAAACTGAAATACTCGTATAATGTGGGTATTTGGGGCACCTCCATCTGCGGCGGTGAGATTCTGGACAGCAGACAGGGCTTGCCGGAGAGTGCTTATCTGAAGCATCCCGTGAAAGAGGGCACCGAGCAACTGACCATCGGTTTCAAGCAAGGAGAGATTGTCAGTGTGAACGGGGTGGAGTATGACGATAAGATCGCTGCCATACAGAAGATCGAAGAAATAGGTGCGGCGTATGCCATCGGGCGCGATTGCCACGTGGGCGACACCATCATCGGTATCAAAGGGCGTGTCGGTTTCGAGGCGGCGGCCCCCATGCTCATTATCGGTGCGCATCGTTTTCTGGAGAAATATACGTTGAGCAAGTGGCAACAGTACTGGAAAGACCAGGTGGCCAACTGGTACGGTATGTTCCTGCACGAGAGCCAGTACCTCGAACCGGTGATGCCCGATATAGAAGCCATGCTGACCAGTTCGCAGCGTAATGTGAACGGCACGGTGACGCTCGAATTGCGTCCCTATACATTCAGCACGGTGGGAGTGGATTCACCCGACGATCTGGTGAAGAACAAGTTCGGCGAGTACGGTGAGATGCAGAAAGGATGGACGGCCGAAGATGCCAAGGGCTTTATCAAGGTCACTTCCACACCGCTGCGGCTGTATTACGCCAACCACAAGGACGAACAACGCTGATCCGCCATGAATGAATCGCGCCGATTGCGACGTCCGCGCACGGGAGCTGCCATAGGCGGTGTGTGCGCGGCGTTGGCCCGTTATTTCGATCTGGATCCTGTAGCAGTCCGGGTCGGGTATGTGTTGCTTACGTTATTCACCGCTTTTTCGGGGTGTGTGGCCTATCTCGTCATGTGGCTGATCATACCGAAAGAGGACGATTGTCAACGATATTAGTAGAATTTATGATAAAAGTAGGAATTATAGGAGGGGCCGGTTACACGGCAGGCGAACTTTGCAGGCTGTTGTTGAACCATCCCGAGGCGGAGATACGCTTTATAAACAGTACGAGCAATGCGGGCAACCGTATCACCGATGTGCACGAAGGGCTGTATGGGGAGACGGACATGGTGTTTACCGATGCACTCCCGTTTGACGAAGTGGACGTGATCTTTTTCTGCTTCGGTCACGGTAAGAGCCGCGAATTTCTGGCGGAACACGAGATTCCGGCCCATGTGAAGATCATTGACCTGGCGCAGGACTTCCGTCTGGCGGCACCGGGAAACGATTATGTGTACGGCTTGCCCGAACTGCAGCGTGAGGCCATAGCCGGCGCGCGGCATGTGGCCAATCCCGGTTGCTTCGCCACCTGCATTCAGTTGGGACTTCTTCCGTTGGCGGCCCATGGCCTGCTGAACGATGATGTGGCCGTGAATGCCATTACCGGCAGCACCGGAGCGGGAGTGAAGCCCGGAGCTACCACACATTTCAGTTGGCGTAACAATAATATGAGTGTCTACAAGCCGTTCCAGCATCAGCACGTGCCCGAGATCAAACAGTCGCTGGCCCGGTTGCAGCCCGGTTTCGACCATGCGATCGATTTCATTCCGTATCGGGGTGACTTTGCGCGGGGTATCTTCGCCACTGAGGTCGTTCGGGTGGATGAGGATCTGGCGCTGGAAAGCGTCGTGGAGATGTATAAGACTTTTTATGCCGATGCCGCCTTTACGCATTATGTAGACAAAGGCATTGACATGAAGCAGGTGGTGAATACCAACAAAGCGCTGGTGCATGTGGAGAAATACGGAAATAAACTGCTGGTGACCTCCATTATCGACAATTTGCTGAAGGGAGCTTCCGGGCAGGCCGTGCAGAACATGAACCTGATGTTCGGCATAGAAGAGAAAGCCGGGTTGCAACTGAAACCTGCGGCATTCTAATCCGCTAAAAAAGAAACGATAATATGGAACTATTTGATGTATATCCTTTGTTCGACGTGAACATCGTAAAAGGCAAAGGTTGTCAGGTATGGGATGACAAAGGACAGGAATATCTGGATTTGTACGGCGGGCACGCTGTGATCAGTATCGGACATTGCCATCCCCGCTATGTAGAAGCCCTCACTCGGCAAGTAGGCGAATTGGGGTTCTACAGTAATTCAGTGATCAACGGTTTGCAGAAGCAGTTGGCCCGTCGTTTGGGCGAGGCCTGCGGTTACGAGGACTACACGCTGTTTTTGGTTAATTCGGGTGCGGAAGCCAACGAGAACGCGTTTAAGCTGGCCAGCTTCCATACGGGGCGTACCCGTGTACTGGCTGCGTCGAAAGCCTTTCACGGTCGTACTTCGTTGGCCGTGGAAGCCACGGATAATCCCAAAATCATTGCACCGATCAACGCAAACGGGCATGTCACTTACCTCCCCCTGAACGATCTGGAGGCTTTCCGAACGGAACTGGCGAAGGGAGACGTGTGTGCGGTTATCGTGGAATGTATTCAGGGGGTGGGAGGAATCCGGCTGGCCACTCCTGCTTTCATGCAAGGGCTGCGCAAGGCCTGCGACGAGTTTGGGGCCGTGCTCATCTGCGACGAGATACAATGCGGCTACGGTCGCACGGGCAAGTTCTTTGCCCACCAACATCTGGATGTGAAACCGGATCTGATAACGGTGGCTAAAGGCATCGGCAACGGATTCCCCATGTCCGGGCTGCTCATTGCTCCGCATTTTGAAGCGGTGTACGGGCGTCTGGGCACCACGTTCGGCGGCAATCACCTGGCGTGTGCGGCGGCGCTGGCGGTACTGGATGTGATGGAGGATGAGAACTTGGTGCGGAATGCTGCCGAGACGGGACGGTACCTGATGGAACGTTTACAGGCGTTGCACTTGCCGCATGTGACGGAGGTGCGCGGTCGTGGCTTGATGATAGGAGTAGAACTCGACATTCCCTACAAGGAAGTGCGCAACCGTCTGCTTTACGAAGAGCATTGCTTCACGGGATGCAGCGGTACGAATGTGCTCCGTCTGCTGCCGCCTCTGTGTCTGAGCCGGGCCGAGGCCGACGATTTCTTGCAGCGTCTACAGCGGGTATTGGTATGATGCTGCCGCTTCCTGTATAAAAGAATAAGGAATAAAGGATGAAATTTGCTATAATCGGAGCCGGTAATATGGGCGGGGCCGTAGCACGCGGCCTTGCCCAGGGAACGCTGGTGCGTGCATCGGATATTTGTGTGGCGAACCCGAGCCGGGGAAAGCTTGATGCCTTGCGCAAGGACTGTCCCGCTTTGCGGACTACTACGGACAATCGGGAAGCGGTGCGCGATGCCGATGTGGTGTTGCTGGCTGTGAAGCCTTGGAAGGTGAAGGAGGTCGTCGACGGTATCAAGGATGGTTTGGACTATCGCAGGCAGACGGTGGCCTCGATGGTGGGCGGCTTGGGGACGGCTGAACTGGACGGCTTTCTGGCGCGTCCGGGCAGCGGCGAACTGCCTCCCGTTTATTGTATTATACCCAACACGGCTATAGCCGTAAGGAGCAGTATGACGTTCCTGACATCGGTTCGTTCTTCGGCGGAAGCCGATGCACGGATGCTGGCCGTGTTCCGGGAGTTGGGGGATGCCATGCTGGTGGAAGAACGGTTGCTGAATGCCGGTATGGTGCTGGCATCCTGCGGCATCGCTTATGCCATGCGTTACTTGCGTGCCGCAACCGAAGGCGGGGTGGAATTGGGTATGTACGCCCGCGACGCCCAGCGCATCGTGATGCAGACCATGAAAGGGGCCGTGGAGCTTCTACAGGCTACCGGCAGTCACCCGGAAGCGGAAATCGACAAGGTGACCACCCCCGGCGGACTTACTATTCGCGGATTGAATGCGATGGAGGAAAAAGGATTTACGACCAGCGTCATAGCCGGGCTGAAAGCCTCCCTCCCGACAAAACGTTGAAGACAGCCGTCGGAAAGCGAGGGCGGCGGACCGTGTATTTTCAGTCTTCCTGTGGGACGGAGGGTGCGGCGGAAAAGAGAGAGAAAGGAGAATATATGACAGCATACAGGCGAATAGCCGTGAAGATAGGCAGCAATGTGCTGACCCGGGGCGACGGTGCTCTTGATGTCACACGTATGTCGGCCTTGGTCGATCAGATGGCCGAGTTACGACGTAAGGGCGTCGAAGTGATTTTGATTTCATCGGGAGCCGTGGCCAGCGGGCGCAGCGAGTTGCAAGATAGCGTCAGGCGCAAGATGGATAGTGTGGACCGACGTCAGCTGTTTTCAGCCGTAGGGCAGGTCAAGCTCATCAACCGTTATTACGAGCTTTTTCGGGAACATCATATCCCGGTGGGGCAGGTGCTTACGATGAAGGAGAATTTCGCCACGCGGCGTCACTATCTGAATCAGCGCAATTGTATGACGGTGATGCTGGAGAACGGCATCCTGCCGATTGTGAATGAGAATGACACCATCAGCGTTACCGAACTGATGTTTACCGACAATGATGAACTCTCCGGCCTGATTGCGTCGATGATGGACGCGCAGGCGCTGATCATACTGACCAATGTGGACGGTATCTACAACGGAAAACCGGGGGCGGACGGTGTGGAGGTCATTCGCGAAGTGGCACCGGGATGCTCGTTGGACGATTATATCCAGACGGAGAAGTCGGGTTTTGGTCGAGGCGGTATGCAGACCAAATGCGGCATAGCCCGCAAGGTGGCCGACGAAGGCATCGACGTGATGATAGCCAACGGACGGCGCGACAACGTGCTTATCGACCTGCTTTTCCGGCCCGATACATTGCCCTTTACCCGTTTCCGGCCCCGTGTGGACGGCATGTCGGGCGTAAAGAAATGGATAGCCCACAGTGCGGGCTTCGCCAAAGGTGAGATCGTGTTGAACACCGCTGCCGTAGCTGTGATACGGGGCGAGCGGGCGGTAAGCCTGCTGCCGGTAGGGGTGGTGCGCATCGAGGGTGAATTTGAGAAAGACGATATTGTACGCGTGTCGTCGGTCGACGGAGAAACGGTGGGCGTGGGCCGTGTGTCCTGCGACAGCGATGAGGCCCGGCGGCAACAGGGACGTCACGACTGCAAGCCCCTTATACATTACGATTATCTGTATCTGGAATGAATGACAGGGAACTGAACGGCTGCTTTGAAGCGGCAAAAGAAGCATCCCGCTCACTGGCCTTGCTGTCCGGGAGCCGGATCAACGAGATATTGAATGCCGTGGCGCAGGAGATTGGTGCGCAGGGTGAGGCGATATTGACGGCCAATGCCGCCGATCTGGCGCGCATGGCGCCCGACGATCCCCGTTACGACCGTCTGAAGTTGACGCATGAACGGCTGGAGGGGATTGCCGGTGATATGCGGCGTGTGGCCGAATTGCCTTCACCGTTGGGACGTGTGTTGTACCATCGGGTGCTGCCCAACGGGCTGGACTTGCAGCGTGTCAGCGTTCCGTTCGGCGTGATAGGTGTGATCTACGAAGCCCGCCCCAATGTGGGTTTCGATGTGTTCTCGCTCTGTCTGAAAGCCGGAAGCGCTTGTGTGCTGAAAGGAGGAAGCGATGCCGACGATTCCAATCGTGCTATCGTTGCTCTGATTCACCGGGTGTTGGAGCACTGTGGGGTGAACCCGCAGGTGGTGACGCTATTGCCGCCCGACCGGGAAGCCACAGCCGCCCTGCTGCGTGCCCGAGGGTATGTCGACCTGATTATTCCGCGCGGCAGCAGTCGGTTGATCGATTTCGTACGCCGTAATGCTACCGTACCCGTTATCGAAACGGGAGCCGGTGTGTGTCACACCTATTTCGATCGTTCCGGTGCGACGGACAAAGGAGCCGCCATCATACACAATGCCAAAACGCGCCGTGTCAGTGTGTGCAATGCCCTCGACTGCCTGTTGATACACGAAGAACGGCTGACCGATCTGCCCGCGCTGTGCAGTTCGCTGGCGGTCGACGGAGTGACGATTTACGCCGACGAACCGGCTCGGGCCGTTTTGCAAACCCGGTATCCGACCGATCTGTTGCGACCGGCCACGTCGGAAAGCTACGGCACCGAGTTCCTGGACTATAAGATGGCCGTGAAGACGGTGGCCTCGTTCGACGAGGCTTTGGCGCATATCCGCACCTACGGCTCCGGCCACAGCGAGAGCGTCGTGACGGAGGATGCGGAGGTGGCCGAATCGTTCCTGCGCAGGGTAGATGCCGCTTGCGTGTATGTCAACGCCTCTACGGCCTTTACCGACGGCGGACAGTTCGGACTGGGAGCCGAAATCGGTATCAGCACGCAGAAACTGCATGCCCGGGGACCGATGGCACTGGAGGAGATCACAACGTACAAATGGCTCATCCGGGGCGACGGGCAGATACGAGAAAAATGAAATCTACAGATCTATACATAAAAAAGACAAGCCAATGAGAGTATTTCAGAACGTGCAGGACATCGGCCCGCTGGGACAAGCCCTGCAAGAAGCCTTCGAGATAAAGAAAGACCGTTATAAGTATCAGCAGTTGGGTAAGAACCGGACGGCGTTGCTGATTTTCTTCAACAACAGTCTGCGCACCCGCCTGAGCACACAGAAAGCGGCGCTCAATCTGGGGATGAATGTCATCGTGCTCGACGTGAACCAGGGAGCCTGGAAACTGGAGACGGAGCGCGGCGTGATTATGGACGGTGATAAAAGCGAACACCTGCTGGAGGCCATTCCCGTGATGGGGAGCTACTGCGATCTGATCGGGGTACGCTCGTTCGCCACCTTTGCCAACCGCAAGGACGATTACGAGGAAAAGGTACTGAATCAGTTTATCCGATATTCCGGTAAACCGGTGTTCTTCATGGAGAGTGCCACGGTACATCCGCTGCAAAGTTTTGCCGACCTCATCACCATCGAAGAGTACAAGAAGAAAGCCCGTCCGAAAGTAGTACTGACGTGGGCGCCCCATCCCAAGGCATTGCCGCAGGCTGTGCCCAATTCCTTTGCCCAGTGGATGAACGCTGCCGACGTGGATTTCGTCATCACGCATCCCGAGGGGTATGAGCTTGACTCGGTGTTTGCCGGAAATGCGCGGGTGGAATACGACCAGTTGAAGGCATTCGAGGGCGCCGATTTCATTTATGCCAAAAACTGGAGCTGTCCGGGTGTGACGCGCCCCGAGGCCTACGGGCAGGTGCTTAGCAAAGATATGTCGTGGACGGTGGATGCGGCCCACATGGCTGTGACCGACAATGCCTATTTCATGCACTGTCTGCCGGTTCGCCGGGGGATGATTGTCACCGACGATGTGATCGAGAGCCCGCAGTCGCTGGTGATTCCCGAGGCTGCCAACCGTGAGATCTCGGCTACGGTGGTGCTCAAGCGTATGCTTCAGGCTTTATAGAAAGGAACATCCCGTCCGATGCGTATCGGCTCGGAACGGATGAATCGTGAACCGGTGTGCGGAAAGCGGGTGAGAGGCCCGTTTCCCGCACACCGGTTTGTTTTGTGGCGTTTCCGGCGAGGGAAAAACGGCGGGACTTCCTGTAAAAGAAACGCCACCGGCATGGGAATTTCGGTTCAAGACTTGATTTGTACGGAACATGCCGTGTTGGGTACACTTCAAACGGTCGTGTGTGTAAATCAAGTCTTTGTGTTAACTTGCCGGGCCGATACCGCAGGTTTAGAACGTGCTTTGCGTGGGTTTGGCCGGTGGATCGGGGTAATTGATAAAGAGCAGATACACGCCCTGCCCTCGTACCGTAAACCTGTCCGCCACCGCCTCGTTCAGGGTCCCCTGCCACCAGTTCGTGAAATCGCTGAGCGGATAGCGCAACCCTTCGGCCCGCAGGCCGGTGGCTCCGAAATTGAAGATGGAAATCTGTGTCCCCGCCGGGCAACCTACGACGGTTTCTCCTTCACAGGGGATGAATACGCCGTGGTCCGTATACATGCGGGCTTCTATGCCTTGTTTCAGGTAATCGATCAGCAGGCTGATGTTGCCCAGTGTGTGATCCTCCCGATGGCCGGTGGCTCCTACGATGGCGATGCGCCTGAATCCTTTCTCCTGCAAGTATTTCACGGCTTTGGTCTGGTCGTTGGTATCCTGGTCGGCGTAGTGCCGGAGCAGGGAGGCACAGGCCTGCCGGTTTTTTTCGGACAGCGAGTCGCCGTCGCCTACGATGCGCCACGGGAGATGGCCTTCGGCCAGATAGCGGTCGGCGGCGCCGTCACAGCATACTACGTGTGTGCTCTCCTGCAACCATCGTCGGGCTATCGGATGGCAGGGATAGTCGCCGGCTCCCAGAATGACCGCCTCGGGTGAGAAATCCGTAAGAGTTATCATATTGCTTTTTTTATTAATTGTTTCCATTTTCTGTAGCCCAGTACGGCGATGATGGTGTAGATGCCGTAAAGGACAGCGGTAAAATACAACGCTTTGTATACATAAAGTCCGCAGCTCACTGCGTCTACCCCTATCCAGACTAACCATTGCTCCACGTATTTACGGGCGAGCATCCACATCGCCACGATGCTCAGGGCCGTGGTGAAACTGTCGAGCCAAGGCACGTTGCTGTCGGTGAAACGGATCAACAGACCGGCAATGCCGAACAGTAGCAGGACGGATAACAGGAGCAGCCGACCGTATAGCCGTTTCGGTGTGCGGGTGGGAATGATGACGTTTTCGGAGACTGTCTGTGTCGTATGTCCGCGTCCCATCCAGCAATACAGACCGTAGAAAGATGCGAGGAGGTAGTAGACGTTGATGCCGAAATCGGCATACAGTCCGGCCCGGTAATAGACGAACAGATAGATGGCCGGCATGATGAGGCCGGCTATCCACAGGTAGATACTGGCCCGGTATTCGAGCCAGAGGTAAGCGATGCCTGTCAGTGTTCCGATGAGTTCCAGATAATTCATAAAGATAAGTTTGAGATTCAGAAGGCGAAGGTTACATGGCTCAATACGTGTGTGCCCGCTTGTGCGGCATATCCCGTATAGTTGTTGCGTCGGTCGGGTGTGTCGGTATAATCGCTGGATGCCCATCCGTTATTTTCGTATTCCTCGTTGAAGAGGTTGTATACGGAGCATCCCACAGTGACCTTTTTCAGCAGGCGCGGTGTGAATGTATAGCTTATGTGCAGATTGCTTACGAAGTAGGCGTCGAGCCGGTGTGCCCGGATATCGGCGTTGCTCATGTACTGGCGTCCTACGTATTGTGATTGCAGGGACGCTTCCCAGCCTCGGAAGCAATATTCAAAGCGGTTGTTCAGAATCACATCCGGTGAGAAGGCCAGACGGGTGTCTCCGTGGGCGATTCTTACGGCGGGCAGGCTGTTTCCTTGATGATCGGTGCCATACAGCGTTTCTACAAAGTCGCGGGTGCGGTTTCGGCTCAGGGCGGCATTGGCCTCCCATGTCAGTCCGCATGCCAGTTTCGTCCCGGCGGTGAGTTCGATTCCCAGGCGGTAACTGTGGGGTATGTTGGCGGCGACCGGTTCGCCGATTTCGTTGAGTTCGCCGGTGAGTACCAGTTGGTTTTTGTAGTCCATGTAATACAGATTGACACCGGCATGAAAACGTCGTCCGGCATAGTTGTAGCCCGTTTCGTAATCAAACAGGCGCTCGCTGCACGGATGCTTTTCAAAATAACCGTCGGTGTAGTTGTTACGGGTCGGTTCTTTGTGGGCTACTCCGAACGAGGCGTAGGCGGAGTGCCGGCTTTTTTGCCAGCTTATTCCGGTTTTGGGGTTGAGGAAATCGAATGTTTTGTTGACGGACAGTTGTCGGGGTGCGTCGTCGTAGCGTTTGTCGTCGGTACCGTCGATCCGGTAGTTGATATGCCGATATTGCAGGTCGGCGTATGCGCTCCAGCCTTTTATGGGTTCATAGTCGGCTTTCAGATAGATGTTGCCGTCGTTTTTGACGCCTCGGTTACGGTAATATTCGTTGTCTGGGTCCGGGTTTCCGACGGCGCTGCGGGTCCAGATCACTTTCCCGAAGTGATTGCCCTCGTACCGGTTGAAACCGCCGCCCAGCGATGCAGTCAGCCGTCTGCGTGTATAGTTCACGGCAGCAACGGCTCCCCCAAATCCGTTTTTCATGGCTTTACGGCGGACGAGGTCGGTCTGGCTGACTGCCTCTCCGTTACATTCGAATGGTGCCAGACCGTAAGCGGCAAGGCTGCCGTCGGGTTTGTATTCCTGATAATAGCCGTCTCCCTGCGTGTAGTGCAGTCCCGTGCTCAGCGTCCATCCGGGGGCGGGCGCGTGGTTGACGAGCAGTTGGTAATGTGTCTGTATGTAGTTGTCCGTCTGGTCGTCATAGAAATGCTCCTGCCCGTGTTCGTCGGTGTACATATAGCCGCACGAATTGTAACGTCGGCTGTTGTGCGCCTCCATCTCTTCACGGCTGGCATAATTCCAGGCATGATAGGTGCGTTCCTTGCCGCCGAATGCAATCAGTTTCACCGATGTGGTTCCGGCGTAATAGCCGCCTTGCAGATAGTAGGAATATAGATCTGCGGAAGCCCGGTCGATGTAACCGTCGGTGCCGATGTTCGACAGACGTGCCTGGAATGCCCAATGGTCGCGGAGTAAGCCGGAGCCTATTTTGAACGTCTCTTTGTGTGTGTGGAACGAACCGTAGGAACCGCTGAATTCGGCATAGGCGACAGGTGTCAGTTCGGTGGTGGTCATGTTGATATTGGCACCGAAGGCTCCGGCGCCGTTGGTGGAAGTGCCGGTTCCCCGTTGCACTTGTACGTCCTTGATGGAGGAGGCCAGATCCGGCATGTTCACCCAAAACACATTATGGCTTTCGGCATCGTTGACGGGGATGCCGTTTACGGTCACGTTGATACGGCTTCCATCGGTGCCTCTCACGCGTAGTGTCGTGTATCCGATTCCTCCTCCGGCATCGCTGGTGGTAAGAGCGCCGGGTGTGGTACTCAGCAGATAAGGCAAGTCCTGTCCGAAGTTGGTCTTTCTGATTTCTTCCCGCCCCAGATTCGTGAAAGCCACCGGAGTGGAACTTGTTGCGCGTGTAGACTGTACTTCGACTTCCTGTAGATGTACGCTTTGTAACGTGTCGGATGGAAGTGATCCGGCCCCCATGACGGATGCGGCCGTCTTCAGTGTGAGGACGGCTGTTCCGAATACTCGGTTGAAACTCATGTTCGTAAAAAAGATAGTTTTCGTCATTTTGCAAATTCTCTACGCCGGCATTGTCCGGTTCAGATGATAAGGGTATGTTCTCAGCCCGTTGTTTTGAGGCACCCCTGCATAGCCCGATAGGAGGCTGTCAAAGTCCGATTTCTCCGCTGCCTATGCAGCGTTCCGCTTTTTCGTCATAGATAACGCCGAATTGTCCGGGGGCGATCCCCTGAATGGGGCGTGAACTGTTTATCAGCGCGCTCTTTCCGTCGAATGAAAGCGTTCCTTCCGTAAGCCTGTCGGTGTGGCGGATCTTGAAGTGTATGTGCTGTTCCGATGGTCCTTCCCGCCAGGGATTTTCGGTGATGAAGTGGAGGTCCGGCAAACGGAACGTACAGTTCTCATCTGGGCTCATGCCATTGCTGTGAGATACATAGACTACGTTGTTTTCGATGTCTTTCTTCACCACAAACCAAGGCCCTCCACCCAGTCTCAGCCCTTTGCGCTGTCCGATGGTATGGAACCAATGGCCGCAGTGCATGCCGATGTGCCGGCCTGTTTCCCATTCTATCACCTCCCCGTTTTTTTCTCCCAGCAGGCGTCGGATGAAATCGTTGTAGTTGATTTTCCCTAAGAAACAGATGCCTTGGCTGTCTTTCCTGCGGGCGCTCGGCAGCCGATGGCGGGCAGCGATGTCACGCACCTCGCTCTTCATCAGGTGGCCTATGGGGAATTGTAATTTGTTGATTTGGCGGTTGTCCAGCTGAGCCAGAAAGTCGGTCTGATCCTTTACCGGATCTTTGGCCGTGCAGAGCCAGCGCTTGCCGTTGATGGTGCGCAGGGTGGCATAATGTCCGGTTGCTATGGTGTCGTACCGGTAGCCGGCAACCTGTTCGAAACAGCCGAATTTGATGAGTTTGTTGCACATGACATCAGGGTTGGGGGTAAGTCCGCAACGGGCTTGTTTTACAACATAGTCCACCACGTTTTCCCAATATTCCTTCTGAAGATCCACAACCTCGAAATTCAGACCGTAGATCCGGGCCGTGGCTTTCGACAGTTCAATGTCTTCTTCAGCCGTGCAAGTCAGTACGTCGCCCTCCATACCTATCTTTATATAATAGAGGTCGGGCTTATATCCTTGCTCGCATAACAGGTGTACGGCTACGGCGCTGTCTACTCCTCCCGATATGAGTGCTGCTATGTTCATGACATCCGTTTGAAAGATGATTTGATAATGGCTGCAAAGTTATAGCAAAAAAAACAATCCCGAAATACCGCAAACAGGGTATTTCGGGAGAAAAGACAGGTTCGGAATGCGAACTGTCGTTATTCCATAGAAGCGTAGGCCGCCTGCAACTGTTGCATGGCCTGTTCCAGAGTATGGCGGGGACATCCCACATTGAGGCGCATGAATCCTTTGCCGCCGGGCCCGAACAGGGTGCCGCTGTTGAGGGCAAGATGAGCCTTGTCGGCAAAGAAATGTTCCAGCTCCTCTTGCGTGCCGAAACCCAGTCCCCGGCAATCCAGAAAGACGAGGAACGAGGCCTGCGGTCGGATGGGGCGGATGGCCGGAAGGTGGTTTTGCAGGAATTGCTCCACGTAGTCGATGTTGCTCTGCACGTAGTCCAGCATCTGTCTTTTCCATTCCTCGCCCTGTGTGTAGGCGGCCTCCACGCACGGGAATGCAAAGACGTTGCCTAGGTCCATGTCGCTTTGTTCGACATAGTGGAAGTATCGCCGGCGCAGTGCTTCGTCGAAGACCAGCGCATGGGCGGCCACGATGCCCGGCATGTTGAACGTTTTGGTGGGGGATTGCAGGGTGATGCTGATGCGGCGGGCTGTTTCGCTTACCGATGCGAAAGGAATGTGCTTCCGGTCGCCCAGCAGCATATCGCAATGAATTTCGTCCGATACGACCGTGACGCCGTGCGCCGCCGCTATCTCGGCTACCCGGCGCAGCACTTCTGCCGGCCATACGATGCCGCCGGGGTTGTGCGGGTTGCAGAGTATCATCATCCGGCAACCTTCGATGCGGCGGTCCAGGTCGTCCAGATCCATTTCGAACGTGCCGTTGTTCCACCGGAGCGGGCTGTTGACGATGATGCGTTCCGAAGCCTCGGGCACGAAAGCGAACGGATGATATACGGGTTGCTGGATAAGGATGCGGTCGCCTTTTTCCGTCAAGGCCTGCAGAGCCAGATAGATACCCGATACCACGCCCGGTACATACTTGATTTCTTCCTTGCGCACGGCAATACCGTATTGTTTGCGGTTCCATTCCGTGATGGCCCGGAAATAGCCTTCGTGCGGACAGGTATAGCCGAGAACCTCATGCTCCAGCCGTTGCTTGAGCGTTTCGATGATGAAAGGCGGTGTGCGGAAGTCCATGTCGGCTACCCAAAGCGGGAGCAGATCGGTGCGTCCCCAGAAACGTTCCAGTTCCATCCATTTTAGGGCATGGGTGGCGGAGCGGTCGATGTGTTCGTCAAAATTGTAATTCATGTTTGTTGGTTTGGAAATGAATTTTTGTCAGACAGCGTGTCCTTCCTTGTTGCAAGGCGGTACGGTTTTCTCTATGGGACAAAGGTATAAAAATGTGTTGTATTTGCGGTGGGACGGAAGATAAAAAATGAGGTATGTACGTATATTGTGTTATCTTGTCGGGAAAACGGCGGTTCAGGGAGGGACAAACATTGAAGTCGTGCGCTACGGGCATGATTTTTGGGCCCCTTGCATGCGGCCGTATCTGTCCTCGTGCTTCTTTTCGGGAATCGGGTTGCCCTTTTTCGATAACGGGCAGTGAATACGAATGTGCCGCCCGAGAAATTAGAAATTCTCGGGCGGCACATGGTGAAATGTTCGTTATTCGGTTGCTGCTGCAAGGCGGTTGCGGATCTCTCTGTTGGGACGAATCCCTATCCGCAGTGCCGGTTCTGTCTTGAAGTGGAGGAGGAGGCTGTGCCCGCTTCCTGTCTCAATAGATAAAGTCCCACGTCTTAAGGCCGGCAGGTGTCGGGACGGTCAGCCACAGACTGTCGCCGGGAGCCGCTTCCGGTAATGACTTCAGCCACAGACTGGCATAGAGAGTCTCGCTGTAGGACTCGGGGTCACCGTTTTGTCCGTGGTGGAGCGACAGATACCAGTGTTTTCGGTGGTTGCGTTCTTTCAGTGAGTCTATTCTGTAGCCCCAGTACTGCGTGCCACCTTGTGTACGGGGAGACAGCATCAGATTGATATATTCGCCTCCTCGCCAGACGCTTACCGCCCGTATAGGGTCTGTCCGTTGCGGTATGGCGGTGGAATCGCGCAGGAGGCGTACGCTGCGCAGCGTGGCCAGTCGCGCCCTGCGTTCCTTGCCGCTGCTTGTTGTCTCTACGTAGCCGCACAGTCCCCGGTAGACGGCCAGCGGAGAATATCCCTGTCGGGGATTGGTCAGGTAAAAACAGTCGCCGTTGTCGGTCAGAATACGTTCCACGGCACCGTTTCCGTCGGTGTGCATGTCGGCCATTTCTGTCACGACGGACGGGTACGGTGTGCCCGTTTCGTCATCGTCGTTGCAGGCGGTGAGCGCCAATAAGAAAACAACGGCTGTCAGTCCGTAAAAGCCATGCCGTTTCATGCGCGGTCCGTATGAAGGGAGTGTGGGGTATCCGTCTCTTCTGTTTGGCTTTGTGCGGCTCTTTGGTTGAAGACCGGATTGGCATACATGGTGAGCATCCGTTCGCGCAGGAAATCGTAGTCCGGGTGTTCCATTTCTATTTTCTTCATCTGCCCCTGCAGATAGGTTTCGAAGCGGTCGGCATCGTCGGTCGTGTAGCGGTCGGTATATTCACGGGTACCCTGTAACAGATCGGCGGCTACATAATTGCCCGGATACAGGCGGTAGTTGCGATGTATCTCACTGTCGATGTGAGTGGCAATGCGGGTGAATATTTCTGTTTTCGGGGTGTTGGGATCCAAGGTCCCAAGCCACTCGTCCAGGCATGTGCCCGTCTGAAAGTGGATGCGCCCTTTGTAACCGTACAGTCCGATGCGCATGTTGTCCAGGTCATCCTGCTGGCTTTTGCGGAAACCGCGCACATCGCGTTTCATCTGGAACTCTTTCGCTTTCAGATAGTCGCAGGGGTCGTATTCGTACGAGATGGCGGTGGGGACGATATGCAGCGCCTGCAAGCGCTCCGTTATGCTTCCTTCACCGCCCATTGCCATCATCTTCAATACGGAATCCTGTGTGCGGTCGTTGGAGTCTTTAGCCCGTCCCTCGCGTTGGGCTATCCAGATGTTTTCCCGCTTTTGTCCGACGGCGAAGTGCATGTAGCGCCCCAGCCGTGAACTGGACAGGAGCATCTGCCGCATGGTCAGGGCACGTTGTACGATAAAGGCTTTGTTCACCCGTACAAGTTTCTTTATCCAGGGCATGATCAACAGGTTATCGCCGATGGCTATTTCTACCGTCGTGGGAAAGTGTTGTTCTATCAGCAGGATGGAAAGGAATGCCGAATCAAGGATGATGTCGCGGTGATTGCTGATGAACGTGTAGCGGTTCGTCTGCGGATCCGGCAGGGAAGAGGCATCCAAGTCCAGTCCGTCGGAACAGTTTGCAGCCAGCTCGCGGAGCAAAGGGTGGCAGAAGCGGGTCTGTACGTCCAGGTTGGTGGTGCATGCACGCAGTTGGCATGCGAACCTCTCGTAAGGCACTTTCGGCATTACGGTTTCGATGACGGATTTGAAAGCCGGATCGGCAATCAGCTCATCGAATACGACCGGCAACTCTTCGGGGCTGTACGGACGTATTTCGTCAAATTCGGCAGGTATGTTCATGGTATCAGGGATTAAGTTTGTTTTCGATGATGTCCGTCAGTACATCTTTGATGTCAAGACCGGCGGCACGTATCTGCTGCGGGATAAAACTGGTGGCTGTCATGCCGGGAGTGGTGTTTATCTCCAACATGTTGATTCTCTCGGTGGGGTTTCCCTCCGGGGATGTTCCGGGGGTGATGATATAGTCGATACGTATGATGCCCGAGCACCCCAGAATATCATAGATGGTAGAAGTGATGAGACGTACACGTTCGGCAGTCTCTTCCTTGAGGCGGGCCGGTGTGATTTCTTTCACCTGACCGTTGTATTTGGCATCGTAGTCGAAAAATTCATTGTCTGTAACAACTTCGGTGATGGGGAATACCACGTCTCTCTGCCGGGTCTTGTAACAACCGCAGGTGATTTCCGTTCCCTGCATGAAAGCTTCGATCATGACTTCGTGGCTTTCGTGCATGGCTTTGTCAATGGCCGGTCGCAACTGTTCGATGGTCTTCACTTTCGTGACGCCGAAGCTGGAGCCGCCGGCATTGGGCTTTACGAAGCAAGGCAATCCGATCTTCTCGACCACTTCAGCGTCGGTTACCAGATGCTCAAAGCCTTTGCGTACGACCAGGCTTTCGCTGACGCTCACTCCGAAACTTTTCAGATACTGATTCAGCGTGAATTTGTTGAAAGTAAGGGCTTCTACCAATACGTCGCTGGTGGAATAGGGTATGCGGAGCAGATCGAAGTAACCTTGTATGATACCGTTCTCGCCCGGAGTACCGTGGATGGTGATGTAGGCGAAGTCGGGCTTTATCCGGGTATCGCCGTCAAGGAAAGTGAAGTCGTTGCGGTCTACGGTCGACTTGCTTCCGTCGGCCAGACGGGCTTCCCAGCATAGACCTTTTACTTCAACGACGTAAATGTTGTACTTCTCTGCGTCAAGGAAAGAATAAATGCCTTCGGCGCTTTTTAGGGAAACGCCGTATTCGGAGGAGTCTCCGCCGGCTATGATTGCAATTGTCTTTTTCATTTGTCTATAGATATAATCAGTGGATTTGTTGATGTCAGTCATGTTCGCGCCCGGCGATGTAAGTGCGCCAACGGTTCAGCAGGCCGCTCATGTCGGCAGGAATCTCCGATGTGAAGAACATCTCTTGACCGGTGCGGGGATGAACGAATCCCAGCGTGCGGGCGTGAAGTGCCTGTCGCGGACAGCATTCGAAGCAGTTGGCGATGAATTGTTTGTATTTACTGAACTGCGTACCCCGTAGAATCTCATTACCGCCGTACCGTTCGTCGTTGAACAGCGTGTGTCCGATGTGTTTCATGTGTACACGGATCTGGTGCGTACGTCCGGTTTCCAGGATGCACTCCACCCATGTCACGTAACCGAAACGTTCCAATACGCGGTAGTGCGTCACGGCATGTTTTCCCGTATCGGAGTCCGGGGGGAACACCGCCATTTGCATACGGTCTTTCGGGTTGCGGGCGATATTGCCTTCTATGCGCCCTTCTTCTTCCGTGAAGTTCCCCCATACCAAGGCATTGTATTGCCGTTTGGTTGTTTTCTCGAAAAACTGTCGGCACAGATGTGTTTTGGCTTCCGGGGTCTTGGCGGCCACAAGCAGACCGGATGTATCCTTGTCGATGCGGTGCACCAGCCCCACTTGCGGGTCGTTAGGATCATAATTCGGGTGGTCTTTCAAGTGCCAGGCTATGGCATTTACGAGTGTGCCCGTGTAGTTTCCGCATCCCGGATGCACCACCAAGCCCGCCGGTTTGTCAATGACAAGCAGGTCATCGTCTTCGTAAACGATGCGCAAGGGAATGTCTTCCGGTATGATCTCGTTCTCGTATTTGGGATGATCGAGTACCAGCGTCACCACATCCAAAGGCTTCACCCGATAATTGCTTTTCACGGGGGTGCCGTTCACCCGTATGAAACCATGCTCAGCTGCTTTTTGCAGTCGGTTGCGCGAAGTGTTGAACAGATGCTCCATCAGAAATTTGTCGATGCGCATCAGCGTTTGCCCTTTGTCGGCTACCACCCGATGGTGTTCGTACAAAGGTACAAGTGTCTCGTCGGTGTCGTCATCCATCTCATCGGCCTGTTCCGGGGAGGATAAGGAGCCGAGAAAACCGTTCAGATCGTCGTCAATGGTTGTCATAAAGCTTATAGTTCGGAGGGTGTATCTTCGGTTTGTCCCAGTTCGGAGGGGAGGATGGTGTTTTCGGCCTCTGCCGCTTCTGCTTCGTCCTCCTCGTCAAGAAACAAATCATCGTGGCCTATGCCAACCTGTAGTGTGATCGGTATGTCGATGGGTACGCGCATGCCGGTGTATACGCTGCGTCCCCCGCTTTTCACTCCGTACACCCAATCTCTTTCGCCTTCGACGGCTTCGATCGGCCCTAATTTGAATCCCAGTGCTTTCAGCCGGGCTTCGGCTTCGCGCAGCGAGCAGTTGTCGGCGATGTCGGGTATGGCCCGGGTGGGGGTGTGGAGAGCGTTTATCGTAAGGTATATTTCCCGTCCTGATTTTACTTGATTACCGGCGGCCGGCGTCTGTTCCAGGACGGTGCCGGGCGGCAGCGAGCGATTGTAGCTGGAATCTATGACGGTGGCTGCCAGTTGTTTCCCGGTTAATACATTTTGTGCCTGGCTCACTGTCATGCCTTTTACGTTTGGCACGGAGATACTTTCGCCGTGTCGGGTGTAGCGTTCCAATCCTCTCCATAGAAGAAACGCCAGTGCGGCCAGCACAAGCAGCATGGCCAGAAAATTGCCCCATAGCAGGGGGCTGAATATTTTTTTGAAGAAGTTTTTTATGCTCATATTGCACGTAATGGTTCCGTTCAGGCTTCAAAGATAACAATAAAAAACAAAAAAGAAGTAAGGAACTCCCTACTTCTTTTTTGTTTTCGTATGAGAAAACGATGGTTTTTATTTTCCGTGCTTTTCATCGGAAACCGTCAGTTTCTTACGGCCTTTTGCGCGGCGTGAAGCCAATACTCTGCGACCGTTTGCCGTAGTCATGCGCTGACGAAAACCATGTTTGTTCTTTCTCTTTCTGTTGTGGGGTTGAAATGTTCTTTTCATTGTTATATAGCTTTTTATTGTAATTCGTCTCTAATCGGGGTGCAAAAATAGGCACTTTTTTTTAATAAAGCAAGAGGATAAATCATTTTTGCAAGGAAGTTTGATGTTTTTTTCTAAAAATCAATTAACTTTGCACCTCAAAGTTGCAAAACCTGTACAAATAAGAAGATACATTATTATAACAAAGATTTTATGATCAATTCTCAAGACATCAAAAAAGGAACGTGCATCCGTATGGATGGGAAACTCTATTTTTGTATTGATTTCCTTCATGTAAAGCCGGGAAAAGGTAACACAATTATGCGTACCACGCTCAAAGACGTGGTGTCGGGCAACGTATTGGAGCGTCGTTTCAACATCGGTGAAAAACTGGAAGATGTGCGCGTGGAGCGTCGTCCCTACCAGTTTCTGTATAAAGAAGGTGAAGATTTTATCTTTATGAATCAGGAGACATTCGAGCAGATTCCCATCGACAAGGATTTGATTAACGGTGTGGATTTCATGAAAGAAGGCGAAGTGGTAGAAGTGGTTACCGATGCTTCCACCGAGACGGTGCTTTATGCAGATGTTCCGGTAAAGGTAGTGTTGCAGATCACTTATACGGAACCGGGTCTGAAAGGCGATACGGCAACCAATACTACGAAGCCGGCCAAGGTGGAGACCGGTGCGGAGATCCGTGTACCTCTTTTTATCAACGAAGGTGAGATGGTAGAGGTAGACACGCGCGACGGCTCTTATCTGGGTCGCGTGAAATAAGCGCGAAAGTCCCTAGGGCAGATAAAAAAAGAATAATAAGTCCGGCAACGGACTTATTATTCTTTTTTTTTATATCTTTGCTTCGCCTGGGGCAGGTGCTCCGGTGCCCGTCTGATGCTTGTTGTCCTGCGGGAGACAACGTGTTTGTTTACATGCGAAAGATATGAGATATTCCTTGATAATCCCGGTATATAACCGGCCCGATGAAGTGGACGAGTTGCTCGAAAGCCTATTGAAGCAACGCTTTAAGGATTTTGAAGTGGTCGTCGTGGAAGACGGTTCCTCCCGGCCCTGCGAAGAGGTAGTCCGGCGTTATGCCGGAAAGCTGGACCTGCATTATCATGCGAAGGAGAACTCCGGGCCGGGGCAGAGCCGCAACTACGGAGCGGAGCGGAGCAGGGGAGAATATCTGATTATCCTGGATTCCGACTGTGTGCTGCCCGATGGCTATCTGGAGGCGGTGGAGGCGGAACTGAAGCGTTTGCCGGCCGATGCTTTCGGCGGTCCCGACCGTGCGCACGATTCCTTTACCCCCGTGCAGAAAGCGATTAATTATTCCATGACTTCTTTTTTCACTACCGGAGGCATACGGGGAGGGAAGAAGAAACTGGATAAGTTCTATCCGCGTTCGTTCAACATGGGTATCCGCAGCGAGGTTTATGCCCGCCTGGGAGGCTTTTCGCGGATGCGCTTCGGCGAGGACATTGATTTCAGCATCCGTATTTTCCGTGCCGGTTGTTCCTGCCGCCTTTTTCCCGAGGCGTGGGTGTGGCATAAGCGCCGCACCGATCTGAAGAAATTTTTCAAGCAAGTGCACAATTCCGGTATTGCCCGTATCAATCTTTATAAAAAATACCCCGATTCTTTAAAAGCGGTGCATCTGTTGCCGGCTGTTTTTACGGTCGGGACCGTTTGTCTGCTCCTGTTGGCCCTGTGCGGTGGACTGGGCAGCGTGTGGATCTGGCAGATAGAGCACGGCTACCCGTATGCGCCTGAGGCGGGAAGCCTGTTGCCCTACAAATCTTTGTTTACGGCCCTGTTGGGCATCTCCTTGCTGCCTTTGCTGCTGTTTGCTTTGCTGATAGGCATCGATGCGTCGCGTCAGACACGCAGCTTGCGTATCGGATGTCTTTCCGTTGCCGCCGCTTTTATTCAGTTGACGGGTTACGGCAGCGGTTTTCTGCGGGCCTGGTGGCAGCGTTGTGTGCTCGGGAAGGACGAGTTTTTCGCTTATGCCCATAATTTCTACAAGTAGTCGGTGGAAGGGAGCAAATTGAATATCAACCAATGGGCCGAGGAAGACCGTCCGAGGGAGAAACTGGCCCGGAAAGGCGCCGCTTCGTTGTCGAATGCCGAGCTGTTGGCCATTCTTATCGGTTCGGGCAACGGTGAGGAGTCGGCTGTGGATCTGATGCGGCGTCTGTTGGCCGATTGTGATAACCGGTTGCGCAGTCTGGGGAAGAAATCGTTGCCCGATCTGATCCGCTGCGATGTGCGGACCGACCCGCAAACGGGAGTGAGAAAGCGCGTTCGCCCCTACAAGGGACTGGCCGAGGCTAAGGCCGTCACCCTGTTGGCGGCCTGTGAACTGGGGCGCCGTTGGGCGTCGGAGGAGACGGTGGAGTGTGCGCAGATACGCAGCAGTGTGGATCTGTACAATTATTTCGCTCCCTTCATGCAACATCTGGGGCACGAGGAATGCCATGTGCTGTTGCTGAACCAGGCTTGCCGGGTGGTGAGATGCCTGCCTATCGGTCGGGGCGGTTTCACGTCGACGACGGTGGACATCCGGTTGGTCATACGTGAAGCGTTAATGCATCAGGCGCCGGTGGTGGCTTTGTGTCACAATCACCCCTCGGGCAA
>CAJUDC010000006.1 GCA_910584955.1 uncultured Paraprevotella sp.
TGTTTGTCAAGGACTTGCATTTATAACAAGTAATTAAGCTGCGAATTTAAGGGAAAGAGGTTTTGAAGTCAAAGCCTCTTTCTTTTCTTTATGCCTCAACAATAAAGTGTACGATTGCCCTCCAATTGTTTTTGTTGTTTTAACATTAAAAAAAACAGAAATGTTAAAGTGTATTAATCAGTAAGACAAAATCCTCTATAATTATACATAATTTATATGTAATCCATTAAATTTGTTTATTAAGACTGTTCATAACCTAGTTAAAACAACAAAAAAATTATAAATAAACAAATTTAATGTGTATGAAAAACCGTTTAAGCAAAATTAGCAAGCCATCAGCGTCGTTGCTGTGCTTGCTTGCAGCCTGCGGCCTGACGTACTCTTGCACCGACGATTACAAGCTCGATGACGAGAAACCCAGTTGGCTGAATTCCAGCATTTATCAGGGCCTACAGGAACGAGGGGTGTTTAGCACCTATCTGCGACTGTTAAGCGACAAGGATGTCAATCCTGCAAATGTCCGTCCTTTAAGCGAAGTACTTAGCCGCACAGGCTCCAAAACCGTTTTTGTGGCCAACGACGAAGCTTACAATCAATTTTTCAGGCACAACGCCACGCTGCCGGAAAGCGATCCTTGGCATTATGCAACCAGCTATGAGGCATTAAGTCCCTCTCAGAAAAAGTTGTTGATCCACACCAGTATGCTGAACAATGCTATTGTTATGGAGAATCTGGCCAGCAGTGAAGCTGTCGGAGCGAACGCAACTCCGATTCGTGGAGAATACTTGCGCAGATATACTGATGTCAACATATCAGATACAATTACTTTCTTGCAAGGCAATCAGATTCCTCATCATTATAACCCGAGCGACAAAGATTATTGGAAACGTTTTCGTTCTACGGAAAACGGCGGAACCGGTAGCGGCATTCATTTGGTAATGGACGCTACCTCATCCATGATGATCCATTTCACGACCGAGCAGATGAGCAAGGCGCAGATCACCGATGACGACTTTGCCAAAATCATGGGTATACCCCGTATAACGGAAGACGTACACATCTATGACAGCAAGCTCCTTGACAAGGACCAGGTTTGCGAAAACGGATACATTAATGTCACGGAAAAGGTTATCAGACCTCTGCCCAATATGGCCGAGATTATCCGTATAAATGGCAAAACCAATATATTCAGCCATATTCTGGACCGTTTCAGTGCACCTTTTTATTCCGAACTGACAACCGGAGTGTATCAAGATTTGCATCCGGAATTTACAGACTCCATATTTGTAAAGAGGTACTTTTCCATGCTGTCCGCCAACAAGCTACCTTTGACATCCGATCCCGACGGCGAGCCGTTCCGGGATAGCGACGGTGAAGTGGCTTTGAAGTTCGATCCGGGATGGAATGCTTTCTACGATGAAGTGACGCCGGAACGCGACATGGCAGCCATGTTCGTTCCCAGTGACGAAGCCATGAAACGCTATTTCAGCAGAGGTGGAGAAGGTTGGGAATTGATTGAAACCTATTGCGATCCCAATGCCAGCCACGAGACACTAGAAGACTTGTATCAAAACATCGACAAAATACCGATGAGTACGATACAGGCTTTGGTCAACATCATCATGTTCCGCTCTTTCAACGGTAGTGTTCCCAGCAAAATGTTTGCCTTAAAGGACGATGCCAACGAACAGATCTTCTATGAAGAAGACCGCCAGAAAATCGATACGGTCCTTTTAGGCTGTAACGGAGCGGTTTATGTCATGGACAAAGTGTACGGACCTGCGGATTATACATCGGTAGCTGCTCCGGCATACATCAGCAAGAACAACTTGGTAATGAAGTGGGCCATCTACAACGGAGAGAAACAATCGGCAGACAACCCGGATATGATGGGTTTGAACTATTATGCTTATCTGAAAGCCATGCGCTCCAACTTCACGTTGTTCTTACCTTCCGACGAAGCCTTGAAATATTACTATGACCCCATCAGTGTGACAACGAGACGTCCCCGTGTATTGGAGTTCACCTACAAAAGCGTCAACAGTGCCAGTGAGATTCCGGTCAAGGTACAGGCTTACAGATATGATGTTGCTACCGGAGAGAAAGGCGGAGCTTACATCGGAGCCAACAACGTAAGTATTGATAAGACAGAGACTGTCAGTCGTTTGAAAGACATCCTGGAATCTCATACCATCGTACACGACGGAACCAACCCGATCGATAGTGAAGATGAATATTACTTGACCAAAAACGGTTCCGCCGTTAAAGTCGTTCGCAACGAACAAGGTCAAATCACACAGGTATTGGGCGGCTTCCAGTTAGAGAACCTGGCAGCAGGTATAACAACCGGTAGCTTAGGTTCAAGTGTCTGCAACACGATACAGCAGTATAGGAAAGACAACGGTATCACGTTAACTTTGGATGCTCCCATCATCCCCACCTCAAAGAGTGTGTACAATATCCTGAGCAACAAAGACCAGCGTTTCCTGGAAAATCCTTTCGAAAGTTTTTATGCACTGTGCCAACCCAACGAGGATATTATTAAAGGTTGCGGTTTGGTAGACGAAAAACTATCAGCCACCCAACAAGCCAACGCCATGAAAAAATTCAATATCTTCATTATGGACAACGGTTTGGACTACAACGTACAATTCTTCAACAACTACCGCTATACCGTATTGGTTCCCAATAATGCAGCCATTCAGGATGCCATTAACAAGGGCCTGCCTACTTGGGAAGAAATTGAAGAAGACTACAACAACTGCAAAGATGAAAACGATCAATTGACCACACAGGAAGATAGTTTGCGTATCCAGGCTAAGATTACGTATCTGCTGAACTTCATCCGTTGCCATTTCGCAGATAATTCTCTCTTTGCAGATAAAACGGAAAAGAGCGAACAAGAGTTCGTTACCGCCAGTTTCGATTCCGATAACGGCATTTTCGTAAAGATCAACATGTGGAGAGCCAAAGAAGGTGGCGAAACCAAGTTGAAAGTGAAAGACAATTACAACGGGACCATACGTACCGTAACCGATACCAAAAACATTATGGCCCGCGACGTTTCTTGTTCCAAAGCTATTGATCCGACGTTGACATCCATGAACGGTATCCGTATTGACGCCTCTTCATTTGCCGTCATCCATCAGATAGACGGTGTATTGAATCATACCAAACTGTCCGACGACGGCAAATACGAAATTAACTGGAACAGTCCGAGCGCAGTGAAACGTTACTTGAGAAAATACCATATCAGATAATAAAAACAAATACTATGAATAAATTAATAAAGTTCCTATTGCTCTGGACCATTTGCTTTACCGCATCCACAGCAAATGCCCAACAACGGCGTATATCCGGTACGGTGACGGACGATATTGACGTTATTATCGGAGCCAACGTTGTGGAAAGAGACAAGAACAACCGTATTGTATCCGGTACGGTAACCGACATGAACGGAAACTTCACCATGACGATCAAGGATCCGAACAACAACCTTACCATTTCTTTTATGGGTTACAAGACGTTCTCACAAAAGATCGGTAACCGTACGGTTTTCAAAATCAAATTGGAAGACAATGCCCGCGTCATTCAGGAAGCTGTTGTAACCGGGAAAAAGAAGACCATGAGCGGCGGTCTGAGCATTCCGACCCGCGAGGTTTCGGGTGCCACACAGACATTCAAAATGGACGAGATGGAAGGTTTGGCTTTCGAGTCTGTCGACCAGGCTTTGCAAGGACAGATTGCCGGTCTGGACATTGTGGCCAACTCCGGTAACCTGGGTTCCGGTACCACTATGCGTTTGCGTGGTACATCAACTTTCAACGGCAATGCACAGCCTTTGATTGTTGTAAACGACCATATCTTCGAATTGCCCGAAGACGCACAAAACATCAACTTTGAAACGATGGACAACGAGGAGCAGTTCTCCACATTGTTGAATGTAAACCCGGAAGACATCGAATCCATTCAGGTTTTAAAAGATGCTTCAACAGCCGCCAAATGGGGTATCCGAGGCAGCAACGGTGTAATCGAAATTAAACTGCGCCGTGGTCACCGTGGCCCCACAAACGTCAATTTCTCTTATAAATTCAGCGGAACTTGGCAACCGGAGGGTTATAAAATGCTGGACGGCGACGGCTACACGATGATGTTGAAAGAAGCTTATTATAATCCGAAACAAATTCCGACCACCCTCATGGAGTTGGATTATAATATGGCATATCCCTATATTTACAATCATTTCAGCCACAATACCGATTGGGTGGATGCCGTTCAGCAGTTCGGTAAACAGCATAATTATTATGTGACTCTGTCCGGTGGTGGTGAAAAAGCCACATTCCGTATTTCCGCCGGTTACGATAAGTCCACCGGTACCATCCTCGGTCAGGAAATGGATCGTTTCACCACCAATACCGCATTGGACTATTGGGTATCCGACCGTATCAAATTTGCCTCCAACATCGCTTTGACGTTTACAGACAACAAAAAGAATTATGTAGAAAACGGTGGTTCCAGCGATATTTTAAACAGAGCTTACAAAGCCATGCCCAACATGAGCATATATGAATACAACGCGCAAGGTCTGTTAACAGGCAACTACTTCAACATGCTCCCGCTTGCTTATACCTTGGGAGACGGTGCGGTGAAAAAAGAGAACAACGGTACCATGACTTCCTGGGAGTTGAAAGACATGTTTTTGAACGGTAATCCGGTTGCACGTGCCCTAACGGCATGGAATAAAGAAAAACAATACAACCTGACCCCGCAATTCTCAGTTGAATACAAATTACTCGGTACGGATGACGACCACACGCGTTTGGACTATGTAGGTGATGTTCAATTAAACATCTACAATACTTCCAACGATCTGTATTGCCCATCCAACTTAAGAAACATGGCTTGGTTCTACGGCGGTGATAATTCCCTGAAGAATGTGGGTAACAACGAACGTAATAACGTATCCAATTCCGAATATAAAAGTATGGAATTCACCACTCGTCATGACTTGCGTTTCTATCCCAAATTCAAAAACGACGATCATGCCGTTTCCGCAATGGTTCGTTTTGAAATGGCAACCGGAACCAGCAGCAATCAGAATCTGGGTTTGTGGAATGTGCCCGACGGTATTACCGACCCAACCGTAGTTGCTCTGCTCACGGCTTGTTCCGCATCGAACAACGAATGGAGACGCTTGTCATTCTTCGGACAGGCTCACTATTCCTATAAGAGTAAGTATTCTTTGGATGTGTCCGTACGAACCGACGGTAGTACTGCTTTCGGAGCCGGTCATAAATTCGGTACATTCCCCTCGGTCGGCGCCCGTTGGAACCTGATTGACGAGCCGTTCATGAAACCTCTTCGCAAAGTAATCAGCATGTTATCGTTCCGTCCCACATGGGGTATTACCGGTAACACCGGCGGTGGCGGTTATAACCAATACAACCGTTACGCACAGGCCGGTTATTATAACGGACACACCGTGATCCGCCCGGAGAACCTCAGTCTGACCGAGATTCAATGGGAAAAGACATCGGCTTGGAACCTCGGTTTCAACTTGAATTTCCTGGATGACATGTTCAATATCGAAATGGAAGTCTACAACCGAAAGACCACCGATCTGTTGATGGAGAATCTGCGTATTCCCTCCGCCAACGGTTTCAGTCATTTGGCCAAAGTGAATGCGGGCGAATTGCGCAACAAAGGTTGGGAATTGAATATCTCTACCGCTAAATTTGCAAAAATCGGCAAATTCTCCATGAAGACCCGTTTCAATATCTCACAGAACTTCAATACGGTTGAGGAGATGAACCCGCTGATTCTGGAAAATTTAAACGGAGCCGACACATACCAACCGACAAATTTGGCATATAACAAACGTGTTCAAGTGGGCAATGCTTTAGGTTCCATTTACGGTTTGCGTTATAAAGGCGTATACAAATACGATTACGAACACAACGGGTATACCAGCACTTCTATTTCAGCTTACGGATATGCCGAAGTCAACAACAGTGGTTACGACAAAGCCGGTAATAAGATCAATACGGCTGCGGCTGCTGCCCGTCGCGGCGAAATCGCCACTTGCCCGATTGCTTATGACGCCAACGGCAATATGATTACGGACAATAAGGGGAAACCGCTTCCGATGTATTACTGCTATAACGAAAGTTACAAATACCAGTTCCAGGGAGGTGATGCCATTTATGAAGATATCAATCACGACGGTCAGATCGACCGTTACGATATGGTATATTTAGGAAACTCCAATCCCAAATGCAGCGGCGGTTTCGGTATTCAGTTGTTCTACGACCGTTTCAGTTTGAACGCCGGATTCAACTACCGTATGGGCAACCAAATTGTAAATGCTGCCCGCATGAGCGTAGAATCCATGCGCGAAAATAACAACCAAAGTTTCGCCACCACCCATCGCTGGAGAAAGAATGGCGACGAAACATATATACCGCGCGCATTGAGTGCAAGCGAGTTTAAATCCTACAATTCCTTGCCTAGCGATCGCTATGTGGAGGATGGCGACTATCTGCGTTTGCAATACGTACAGTTGAGCTATGACTTCGATGCCAAGAAACTGAAGAAATTCGGTATCCGAAGCCTGAAGCTGTTCGCGTCCGTCAACAACCTTTGGTGCTGGACCAAGTACACGGGTGTAGATCCTGACGTCGCTCCTACGGGCTTTGGTGTTGCTACAGACAACCAGCGCACCCCGCGCAGCAAATCATTCACTGCAAGTATCAACCTCGGTTTTTAAACAAAGAACTATGAAACAAATTATAAAAAAATACCAATCGTATTTGTTGCCGGTACTGCTGGCACTGACCACCGGTTCGTGCGAAGATTGGCTGACTCTCTACCCACAGGACCGTGTCGTGGAAGAGAACTTCTGGGAAGACAAAAACGACTTGCTGGGCGTACGCTATGCAGCCTACCAGAACATGCAAAACACATTGAATAACTTTATCGTATGGGGCGATCTCCGTTCCGACAGTTACACACTGAATCCTGTAGAACATGATGACCAAGGTAATCGTGACACCTACAAAAAGATTACGGAAGGGCAACTAGACTCCACAATGGCAGTATACGATTGGGGAGGAGTCTATACCACCATCAATTACTGCAACAAAGTGTTGGCCCACGGCGAAGAAGTATTGGAAAGAGACAAACAGTTCACTCCTAGCGAATGGCAACAAATCAAAGCGGAAATGACCGCTTTACGAGCCTTTAATTATTTTTATCTGATCCGTGCTTTCAAAGACGTCCCCTACATCAATCAGATCATCAATTCCGATAAAGAAGTCAGTTCATTCCCAACAACGAACCAACTTACCATTCTGGATAATCTGATCGCCGATGTAGAGGCTGTTAAAGGACAGGCACGCAACCGTTTCGGCTTGGTGAGCGATACCAAAGGAATGATTACCAACAGTGCCATCTACGCCCTTCTAGCCGATATGTATTTATGGCGTGCAGCTTTAAGACAAGGACGTAACATTGAGGGGTACGAAGACGACAACCGCCAATGTATTCTGAATTGCGAAGCCTCTATCGCAGCGCTTAAAAACCAGAATGCAATGAATGATGCCAGTTCCGGTTCCAGTGGTTCCATCATGTCCGGCCTCATGGAGACAGATGAATATGGATTGATTCAAAATGACTTCACCTTGGAAGATCGTCCCGAACTAACTGCACATCAAGCTATATTTCCATCAAAGAACAGTAAGGAAAGTATCTTCGAACTTCAATTTGCCGTAAGTGATCTTATCAAAAACAAGATCCTCGGTTCTTTTTGGGGAAATAGCAACGGTACTCATCTGGCTGTCAGTCGAGATGCCGTGATGAAATTGTACAAAGATGAAAACGAATTTAAAAAAGATACCAGAACGTGGTATTCCAGTGCCCTGCGCATACGCGATTTAAGCAGTTCAACAGGAACAACTTCTACCATAAGAACATTATCGGTTCCTTATATGTATAAATACGCTATAATAGAGGTTTCGGAAGATCCGGCGAGTAGCAATGGGAGCAACAAAGACTTCTATCTGTCAGAAATTATAACTTCCGAATATGAAAACTGGATTTTCTACCGCTTGGCCGATGTGATGCTCATGCAAGCCGAAGCACATGCCTGCTTAAACGAAAGCGAACAAGCAAACACGCTGTTAAAAGCCATTTATAAGCGTTCGTATAAAACCACTACGCCTT
The DNA here is from genome assembly GCA_910584955.1 of uncultured Paraprevotella sp. GTDB lineage: Bacteria > Bacteroidota > Bacteroidia > Bacteroidales > Bacteroidaceae > Paraprevotella. Next base: position 8,221 of record CAJUDC010000006.1, read on the forward strand.
CCAAGATTTCATATCCGACAGCCGACGATCTTTTGGTTCTGGTACTGAGACACCGCCAGATCGAACTATTGGGCGAAGGCAAGCGCTGGTTCGACTTGGTCCGTTATGCCGAGCGTATCGGAGGCGGAACAGACAGCGACCCGGTAGAAACAGCCTATATGAACGGCTCTGAGGGCGTTGTTGCGATGGTGGATAATTTCCTCGGTATTACGTACAGTAAACTTGCATCGACTTTAAAGAACCGCATTAAAAATCGTTGGGGACTCTACAGTCCTATCTATTATATGGAAATCAAGGCCAGCAACGGTATGCTTTCGCAAAACCCGAACTGGAACCGTGAGAAATATGCGCATTAACAATGAGAACCTAAACTATTACAAGAAATATGAAACGATTCCAAATACAAAAAACAAGAAGCTTTGCCGCACTGCTCTGCGGTATGCTGATGTTGTGCATGGTTGTGGGTTGCAAGGAAGACATAGACATGTCTAACCGTTATACGTTTACCGACGAAACCATTACCAGCTATCTGGCCAAGAATGCCCAATACAGCGAATATTACAATCTGTTACAGCAGGTAAAGATCAGTAGACGGTCTCAATCCACCATAAGCCAGTTGCTGGCAGCTCGCGGACATTACACCTGTTTCGCCCCCACGAATACGGCGATCCAGGAATACTTGGATACCTTGTACAAACAAAACATCATTACCGAAGCCAGCTGGGAAGGATTCACCGACCAGGCGGTTCGCGACTCCATCAATGAAGTCATCGTGTACAACAGTATCATCGATGGCGGAGACATGACCCAATATGAAATCAGCGACCTTCCTAACAATAACGAAGAAATCAACATTCCCAATTTGAACGATCGTCTGCTAAAAGTAAATTACGGTAGCATCAACCCTGACAGTGTGTTCATCAACGGAGCTTGCGTTTCCTTACAACATCGGGATATTCCGGCTATCAACGGAAGAATTCACGAAGTGGAGCAGGTCATTGCTCCTTCCAACCAGACTATCAGCGATTTGCTGAATCTGGGAAGCAAGTATACGTTCATGGCCCAACTTATCACCGCCACAGGGTATACCGATACGCTGAACGCCATTCGGGACGAAGTATATGAAAAATTATATGAGGAAGAAGCCATTAAAGACCTTCCTCTGCATCCCTCTTTCAAACAAGTCGGTTCTCTCCCCGAACACCGTAAATACGGTTTCACCCTTTTTGCCGAAACGGACGATGTATATGCGACCGTATTAGGCAAATCCATTGCGGACATCACCATTGAAGACCTGAAAAACTACCTAATCAGTAAAGGGTATTATGCCACTGCCAATCAAAGCAATGATTACAGGGATAAAAACAATATTGTCAATCAATTTGTTTCCTATCACATTCTTCCATTGCGTATCAGCTATGATCAGTTGGTAATCCATTACAATGAAAAAGGATATAATTTCAAGACCTCACCGGGTCCGACCATTGCCGCAGCCGAATATTACGAGACATTGGGACGCCCTCGCAAATTGCTCAAGATATATGAAAGTGCAGAATCAAACGGCATCTATCTGAACCGTTTCCCGGTATTGGACCGTGCCACTTATCATGAGGCAGCTCCTCCGGTAGGAGAAGATCGAGGAATCCTGGTTCAGGCCACAACCGACAATTCCGATGACACAGAAAATTCAGCTGTCAACGGAATCATCTATCCGATTAACGAATTGCTGGTATATACCGATCATACCCGTTCGCAGTTACAAAAACAGCGTATCCGTTATGACGTAGCGTCTTTGCTTCCCGAACTCATGAACAACAAACTGCGTCGCCTGAAAACCAAATACACGACCGGAGCTACCGATTGTCGGGCTTTCCCCGCCAATTATCAGTACTTCGATGCCATGGAGATACTAAACGAGCAGACATTAGTCTATTACTTGACCGGTTTAGACTTGGGTTGGCTGAATTTCCAAGGAGATGAATTCAACATTGTAGGCCGATATGAAATTCTCCTCCGCCTTCCGCCGGTACCTCAGGACGGTACGTATGAATTGCGTTTCGGCGTACAGACGAACAGCCAACTCAGAGGTATGTGCCAGGTATATTGGGGTGACGACAAAAACAATCTGCCCGCTATGGGTATTCCATTGGATCTCCGTATGGGAGGTACGCAACGTAAGACAAGTGCCGGAACTTTCCCCTCCATCGTAGGTTGGGAAGCCGACGGTACCGATGAGGATTATAATGCCGAAATTGACAAACGTATGCGTAACAATGACTTCATGAAAGGACCGGAATACTACAGCGGTACACCGGGAGCGTCCACAACCGTACGAAGCAGTGCCGACGTTATCCGTCGTATTATGGTTCGCCAGTACATGGAAGCCGATAAAACATATTACATCAAGTTCAAATCGGTATTGGACGATGAAAAGAAAGAATTCTACTTCGACTATCTGGAGTTCTGCGCCAAGGAAGTGTACGACAATCCGAATCAAAGCGAAGACAAATGGTAAAATAAAAAACAGAATATCATGACAAAGAAAAGAATAAATACGATACTGAAAACAGGGCTCATAGGGGCGGTAGTTCTTACCGCCTTCCCGGCCTGTTCCGACACATGGGGCGACCACTATGACCTGGCGGAAGGCTTCCAGACTACGGCAACCGCCACATTATGGGAACAAATCCAGGCTAACGGCAAACTGACCCAGTTCGCCCAGATTCTGGAGAAAGCCCACTACTATACCGACGAAAACCACCGGGTGGCCAATTACACGTTCAAGGACATGCTCAACAGCACCCAGATACTTACCGTATGGGCACCGGAAGACGGTACATACGATGCCAACAAATGGCTGGAGATGTGCGAGACAAACGGTTATGCCGTGCAACAACAGTTCTTGGGGAACCACATCTCCCTGTGGCGCAAACTGGCCACCGGAACAACCGCAGACAGCATAACCATGCTGAACAGCAAGCGTATCATCTTCGATAAGGCGAAGCAGACCTTCCGGGATATAAAACTGGACGGTTCCACCGTTTCTGCGAAAAACGGGATACTCTACACCCTGAATGGAGCCGCACCGTTCCAGTTCAATCTGTACGAATACATCAAGTCGAATCCCGAAGTGGGTATGCTCGCTACTTACATCAGCAATCAGGATACCACCTATTTCAGCAGTAGCGCCAGTACGGAAGGTCCTTCCGACGAGAACGGTAATCCGACGTACGTAGACAGTGTATTCTTTACAAGTAACCGTTTGTGGAGCAAATACTATCGTCCGATGAATTCCGAATGGCTGACTTATCTGGAAGGATTCTTTGCTATTCTAAATGCAGAAGACAGTGCGTATGCCATGATATTGCCGACCGATCAGGCCTGGCAGGCTGCGCGTACCAAACTCAGCAAATACTACAATTATGCGGATGCCTACATCAACAAAACGGAAGAGAACAACGGTGTAGACGAGCAGTTACATCTCAACCCAGATTCATTGCGGGAACTCTGTCTGGATATGGATCTCACCTCTCCTCTTGTATTCAACATCAAAGGACAACCCCGGGAAGGAATCGGTATCCTGACCAAAGAAACATTCGATGAGAAAAAAGGGCAGGCCCTTTATCTATTGAATACTATTGATGATACCCTGTATTCCTCACCCATTTGGGAGAAAACCGAACTATTCGGCAGTCGGCAGCCGGTTGAAATGAGCAACGGTCTGGCTTATACCGTCGACCAATGGAATTTTCCGATGAGTTACTATAAACCGGATATAACCGTAGAGTGTACGTACTCTACCATCTTCAAAAGCGAAGCACTGGAAGGGAAAACCGTTGTAAACACGATCTCTTTCAATAATTACGTCAACACCTGGGCCGAAGAGACCGGTAAAATTTACGATGAAAACTATCTGCTCCTGCAGGGCTACTCCAGCGCCGGTTCTCCGAACGTTGAATTCAAAATCCGAGACCTTAAGAGAGACCATGAGATCTCAAGCGGCAAATATGATATCTATGTCGTAATGGTTCCCTACTATTATCAACTTAACGAAGATATGCGCGAAGATCCTACGTGGGCTTTAAAGAACCGTTTCGAATCCAGCATCACCTACAACAACGGTGAGAAAGACGGAAAGGGCAAGGTTAAAGAAAAAACAGAGAAAACCAAAGTTATCGAATATGAAGGGCAAAAAGTAGACACGATTCTGCTGTTTAAGGACTTTGAGTTCCCCGTATCCTATAAGAATCTGACCGATTGCTACCCGACGATCCAAATCCGAGACAGAGCCACAGCCAGCAATCTGAAGAACGGATATACGCACGCTTTGTCCATAGACCGCTTTTTATTTGTAAGTAAGGAAGACTAAAACCTTTACCATCTAAATTTTGAAAACATGAAAAGAAGAATAAGCGAAACATTCATACATACAGCTGTCCGGGCCGGTCTTTGTCTGGTTCTGCTCGCGGGAACAACCGACAATATGGTCAGAGCCCAAGAAGAAACGGCAACCGACAGCACTTCTCTGAACAAGCGCCTGCCCAAAGGTTCCAAAGCACCGGTCTACCCCATGCGCACCGTCAAAGGCATCATCACGGATGCCGCAACCGGTCAGCCGATGGGCGGTGTACGCATTCAAGCTTTGAATCAGAAAAACTATTCCACCCTGACGGAAGAAGACGGTAGCTACACTTTGGAAGTTCCCACTTTCGTATATGCGCTTTATGTAAACGCACCGGAATACAATCCGATCCAGATAGCCCTTAAAGGCGACGAAGGACAAAACGGTGAACTCTACTCCAACGCTTTCCGGGGATTCTATCAGGACGGAACCACCCTTACGGCCCAGAAAGAAGTGATCCTGGACGAGACCAGTTCCATCAGTGTGGAGACGGACATCCAGAACCTGCTGGCCGGCGACGTACACAGTACCAACCGTTCGGGACTGCCCGGACAAGGAGCCTACCTGACCATACGAGGTATCAACTCCATCAATGCCAACGCCCAGCCGCTCTTCATCATTGATGGCAATATGGTGGATCTGGAAGAAAACCGCACCAGTCTGCACGAAGGTTATTTCAATAATCTGCTGGCCGGTCTGGACCCTGAGAACGTAGAATCCGTCAAGATATTGAAGAACGGAACGGCTCTGTACGGCGCCAAGGGTGCCAACGGTGTGATTCAGATCACCACCAAGCGCGGCAAGAGCATGGCCACCAAAATCAACGTACGTATCTACGGAGGTATGGAGCTGGCTCCCAAGAAACTGGACGTAATGGGCGGAGACGACTACCGTTCTTATCTGGGCGATTTGATAAGTACGCTTAACCGTGTACAGACCAATCCGTCTACCTCTTCCAATCCGCAGTATACCCCAATGCTGAACAATAATCCCGATTATTTCTTCTATCCGCTTTTCCACAACAACTCGGACTGGCAGAAGGATATGTACCAGACGGCATTCACCCAAAACTACAAAATCAATGTAGAAGGAGGCGACGATGTGGGTATGTATTCGTTGTCATTGGGATACACCACCTCCGAATCAACCGGAAAGGGAACCGATTTCAGCCGCTTGAACCTGCGTTTCAACACCGACATCAAAGTGTTCAGCAACCTGCATACGGCTATCGACATCGCTTATAACCAAACCAGCTACAACGTTCTGGACAACGGTTGGTCGGAGAACTACGACATGCAGAACATCGGTTCCACCAACGTATTGGGACTGACACAGGCTCCCTTCCTCAGCCCGTACGCCTATTACATCGACGAGAACACCAAACGCCTGCAACTCTCCGGAGAATATGCCGGTAAATACGCTTCCACAACGAAAACAAACTGGATCGCGAACCCGTTTTCGTTCCCCAACCAGCTCGGTATCAACGAAGCGTTGCGCAATCCGTATTGGATCATCGAAAACGGCAAAGGCAACAACAAGAACTACGCCGAACTGACGCAAATCAATATCAACGTAGCTCCCAGATGGCAAATCACCAAGCAACTGAGCCTCTTCGACCGTTTCAATTACTCGTTGAACCGTAACAATGAAAAGTACTTCCTGCCCATCAACGGTGCCACCCAATACAGTCTGACCGACCTGGGCGACATCTCCAGCGTACTGAAATCGCAATTCACCAAAGAGACCACCATCAACAACGATTTCCGCATCGAATGGGCCAACAACTACGGCGCTCATACCATTGATGTGTTCGGAGGCTGGAGATACAACAACTACTCCTACAGCTACACGTTTATGCGCGGTTACAACAACGAGAACGACAAGTTGCCGAATATCGGTCGCGACATGAAGTACATCAATTACGGCGGTGTGAAAGATAACTGGATTGATATGTCCTATTATCTGAATGCGGACTACAATTATCGTAACAAATACTTCGCTCAGGTAACGGCTTCCGCACAGTCCTCTTCCCGTTTCGGTAAGGAGACCAAAAGCGGCTTCCAATTAGGCGGTGTGAGCTGGGGTGTCTTCCCGTCCTTACAGCTCGGTTGGTTAATCTCGTCCGAACCTTGGTTCCGTACGGGCAAGGGCATTCAATATCTGAAGTTGACGGCCGGTGTAGACCAGAGCGGTAATGACGATATTGACAACTATGCCACCCGTACGTACTGGGAATCACAAAACATGACCTCCAATACTGCCGGTCTGGTATTGAAAAACATCGAGAACAGTAGCATCCAGTGGGAGACCACCACACGCTATAATGTAGGTCTGGAGACCAGTCTGCTGAACAATCGTCTGCACGCCGGTCTGGACCTGTTCTGGAGCAAGACGGACAACCTGCTGACGCTGAAAGAACTTGACTACGTTTCCGGTATGGGACAATACTGGACCAACGAAGGCGCCTTGCAGAATCGCGGTTTTGATGTAAACGTCAGCGCCATCCTGCTGAACAAGAAGAATTGGAAATGGCAAGTTGGTGCCACACTAGGCCACTACAACAACAAGATTACCGCCTTGCCGGCCAACAACATCATCAGCCAGTCGGACATAAACGGCGGCCATACCCGCCTGATCAACGGTTATACCGTTTCGGCTTTCGGCACCGACAACATCCTGATGGCTGTGGGTGAAGCCGCAGGTTCTTTCTTCGGCTATCAGACCGCCGGCGTATTTGCCGACGATGCCGCCGCCCGTTGCAACAACGGCGACTATCTGAAATACCCCACCGGAGTGAAAGAGGATCCTTACCGTAATTTCGAAGCCGGCGACGTACATTTCATCGACCAGAACGGCGACGGTGTGATCAACGAAGCCGACAAGGTGGTTATCGGAAATCCCAATCCCGATATTTACGGTAACCTGTTCACGACACTGAACTACAAACGTTTGCGCTTGGATGTAAACTTCAAATACTCGCTGGGCAACGATGTTTACAACTATCAGCGTTCCGTACTGGAAGGCGGAAACACCACCTATAACCAAACCACAGCGATGGTGAACCGCTGGACCTACGAAGGTCAGCAAACCTCCGTTCCGCGTGCCTGCTACACCGACAGCAAAGACTGGCGCGACAACGAGCGTTTCTCCGACCGCTGGATCGAAGACGGATCATACCTGAAACTGAAAAATGTGCGTCTGACCTACGACATCCCCTATTCCAGCACTTGGCTGCAAGGCCTGAAAGTATGGGGCGAAGCCAACAACCTGTTCACCGTATCCAAATATCTGGGCACCGATCCCGAAACCTCCAGCCGCAACAGTGTGCTCTACCGGGGTATCGATACCGGTATGCTCTCTTTGGGAAGAAGTTTCAACATTGGTGTTTCCATCAACTTATAAAACAGTAAAGACATGAAAAGAAGATCTATTATTCATATACTTTTATTCGCTATGGGCTTGAGCTTTTGCACAAGCTCATGCGAAGACATGCTGACGGCCGATCTGGACCGTCACCAAGACACACCGGCACAAGACACCCTCTACACTTATTGGGGTGTTCTCAAATCACTGCAAGGCATCTCCGAACGCTATGTCATATTGGGCGAGTGCCGGGGCGATCTGGTTTCCGGTACGGAATACATCAGCGACTCCATCAACAGCATCTGTGATTTCGACCGGGAAAAAGCCGTCGATGGCTCGAACCGCTATTTGAGAGCGCGCGACTACTATCATGTAATCAACAGTTGCAACAGCTACCTGGCCTATGCCGACACCAACCGCGTGACCGGCACGAACAACAAATACATGATCAAGGAATACGCACAGGTTGAAGCTATCCGCGCATGGGTGTATCTACAACTGGTACAGGTGTACGGCGAAGTGCCTTTCTACACCCGTCCGCTCCTGACAACGGCCGACATAGACGCTTTCATTCATAATCCGTCCAGCCCGACGGCCAGCCGCAACAATCTGCCGGACCTGCTCGGTCCCAAATTGGAAATGGTAAAAGACGTACCTCTGCCTAACTACGATACGTACGGTATCGAAAGCGACCCCATCTGCCACAGTTTGTTATGCACTTTCCCCGTCAATCTGGTGCTTGGCGACATCTACCTGTTGAGAGGGACCAAAGCAGACTGCACCAAAGCTGCCGAATACTATTATGAATATCTGGAAGAAAACATGGCGACGCCCAGCAGATCCTACTATTGTTACGGTTATCAAAGCATGATCACAAATACCCCTTACTATAGCATGAACGGTGAGTATTATTTCACTAGTACGAATAAGCCGACTTCTCTCAGCGAGCTAATCACCGTGATTCCCACCAATAAGAACAAACTTACCGGTAGCGTACAGCGCGGAGTAAACAGTTTGTTCGGCTATACCCCCACTATCTCCGTAGCCGATACTTCCAACAATGCTACCATTATCCTAACCCCCAATTATGAAAAAGAACTGGATCCTTCAGCCGGATATTTCAACTTATGCAAGAGCCAGCAATACGAGGAGTATATCGGTGAATCAGACAAGTTGGATCAGCTGTCTCCTAAAGTAGCCGAAGGCCTAGGCGATGCCCGTCAGGCTTGGATTGAGGAATGGAACAGCTCCGCCGGTCAACAAGGTAAATTTATCACTAAGCAGAATCCTTACGGGGCCTTCAACACCGTTTATCCGTATATCTATCGCAAAGGTAGCGTATGGCTTCGCTTTGCCGAGGCGATCAACCGTGCCGGCTTCCCGGGCTATGCTTTCGCCATCCTGAAAGACGGTGTATGCAACAACGCACGCTGGTTTGCCACCCAACCTTCACAGTTCGAATTCACCGAATACCAATACTTCGATAAGGCGGACAAGGATTCCGTTATCCGCGACCGCCAGGAACTGCTTGACGAAGGATTGGAAATCGACTCCATTCCGGTGTTGGAATCAGCCACCAACCGCCAGAATCCGGCCAATCAGGTTATCTGCAATTACATCAGTTATGACGAAGCCATGCGGGCCAAGGATGCCGGCTTCCTATACTTTAACCGATCCAGTTTTTATGGTGAACCCGACCGTAGAATCCACATCAGACGTTCCAATACAAGCACGGGGTTCAATATTACCTATAAAACGGTAGAAGGCGGATGCGGTATCGGTATTCACAGCAGAGGATGCGGTTCGTTGCGTGTCGATGAGCCCAACAGCGTCTTCAATTTCGAGGATGCCGTTAAGAAAGCCAATCCGAACGTGACCGATCCGTACGATCTGGCTCAGCAGGAAGACGTGATCGAAGCCGTAGAAAACCTGATTGTAGACGAGTTCGCCTTGGAGACCGCTTTCGAAGGCAACCGTTTCTTCGACTTGATGCGTGTGTCGTTACGGCGCAACGATCCGATGTTCCTGGCCAAGAAAGTGGCCAACCGTAAAGGTTACGAAGACGCCACGTTGCTGAACCGTTTAAGCGATCCCGCCAACTGGTACTTCAAGTTACCGAACCGGTAATAACCACACAAAAGCGACAACCGCTTTTCTTACTCCCCGGACTTCCACAGTCCGGGGAGTTTTTTTATTCCTGCAAGACTTTTCGAAAAGAACCGGACGGTCACCTCTCCGTATCTCCTACGTCAAATGAATAACAAAAAATCATTTTTGTTTCCTATTGTGGAAACCCTTTGTTATCTTTGCAGAGCAATTCGAAAGAGAATGGATAAACAAATATTTCGGCTAGTATTGATGGAAGACGCCCGCGCCTTCCTTAAGTCTCTATCTGCTCCTGCGCAAAACAAAATATATTACAACATTAAGAAAGTACAAGGAGGTATTAGGGACGCTGAACTTTTCAAGAAACTAGATGATTCCGAAATATGGGAATTTCGCACGCTCTACCAAGGAATGGCTTATCGCCTGTTTTCCTTTTGGGACCGTGAGGAGCAAACCTTGGTAGTGGCGACACATGGAATAATTAAGAAAACGCAAAAAACTCCTTCCAAGGAGATTGCCAAAGCCGAGGAGATGAAGAAAAAGTATTTTGAGACTAAAAATAAATAACGGTATGAAACAGGTAGGAGATATGAAACTTTACTCTTTTGAGGAAGTATTAGATGAGGACTTAGGCAAAATAGGGACCCCAAAGAGAGACGCTTTCGAAGCTGAAGTCGAAGCAGAGCTCCACGCCTATCATATTGGCGAGGCCATCAAACAGGCCCGCAAGGAGAAGAACCTGACACAGGCACAGCTTGGGAGCTTGATAGGGGTGCAAAAGGCCCAGATTTCCAAGATAGAGAGCGGCAAGAATCTCAGCCTTTCCACTATCGCGCGGATCTTTAAAGCCATGGAGATACAGGCTAATCTTGTTTTCGGTAATGTATCCTTGTCTCTTTGGTGAACTCCAACAAAACCCATACAGGCCGGTATCCCTGATAAAGGAACCGGCCTTTTTCATACCCTAGGATTTCTTTCTTCTCCGTATTATTGTACCTGAAAGGGTATAATCAAAGGCTTTTGCATAGTCTCTATACCCGAAAAGATGTAGAAACAGAATAAAGTACTATATTTGCACCCAAAAGGGTATAATTATGGAACAAACCGTATTTTCCCAATATGTAAAATCTATGCGCAAGCAGTACAATCTAACGCAAATAGAGTTGTCAGAGAAATCTGGCGTAGGATTACGTTTTGTCAGAGAGTTGGAACAAGGCAAACAAACCCTTCGCCTGGACAAAGTAAACCAGATACTAAATCTTTTCGGAAGCGAAGCCGGTGTTACCCCCATAACTAAAAATGATGAAACATGACATTAGCAGGAAACAGTGACTTCAAAAGTTGGGTGTCACAGTTGAAGAAAGATATACGTGGCGCACAGATTCGTGCGGCAATAAAGGTAAATACGGAATTACTTCGCCTCTATTGGCGTATGGGCGCAAACATATGTAAAAAACAGGTATCAGCTTCTTGGGGCGATGGGTGGCTTAAAGAACTTAGCCGTGAACTAACGGCAGAGTTTCCTGATATGAAGGGATTTTCTTATCGCAACCTAAGATATATTCGACAATGGTATGAATTTTATTATCAGCAACTTGCAAATTGGCAACAACCTGTTGCCAATTTGAGAAATGAGACTGAACAACAGCCTGTTGCTCAAATAAGTGAAGATGCTTTCTTTTCTGTTCCATGGGGGCATCACCTTTATATTATAACCCAATGCAAAGATGTTAACAAGGCTGTATTCTATCTTAACAAAACTGTTGAACTTGGCTGGAGCCGTGCCGTCTTGCTGAATTTCCTTGATACTGACCTTTATGAGCGTCAGGGTAAGGCCGTGAACAATTTCCGCAGATTATTGACAGAACCGCAAAGCGATTTGGCTGCGCAAACTTTGAAAGACCCATATAATTTTGATTTCCTTACTCTTGATGGAGAATATCGTGAGCGCGAACTTGAGAATAGCCTTATACAAAACATTACTCGCTTCTTACTTGAATTAGGTACCGGTTTTGCTTTTATTGGTCGCCAAGTGCCTTTAGTTATTGGGGATGAAACCGTATATCCTGATTTGTTATTCTATCATTTAGAACTGCGTTGCTACGTAGTGGTCGAATTGAAAGTAACTAAATTCAAAGGGGAGCACTTAGGTCAATTAGGAGTGTATGTGAGTGCTGTAAATCATATCAAAAAGAAGCCAATAGATAATCCCACTATCGGATTGCTTATTTGCAAGACAAAGAATAATGTGATGGCACAATATGCGCTTGAATCCACTAATCAGCCAATTGGAATCTCTGAGTATCAATTGTCACAGCTTATGCCTGAAAACATACAGAGTCAGTTGCCTACTATTGAGGATATTGAAGCGACGCTCTCCGATAATGATATTGATAAAGAATCTAAATCAGACAGCCACAATATTTAATTGAGCATATTTCAGACAAAGTATGAAAAAATTAATTACCAGTCTATTGACATTAGCTTTCCTAACAGGGGGCATAAACTTTAATCCCAAAGTAAATGAGGAAAAAGAAATCAGAGAAGAATCTTTAGAAGTAAAAGATGACCCTGCACGAGGAATAGCTATGCAGAATAGTTCACACCTCAAATCTAAGAATGTTCCAATTGATGGAATACTTAATAAATTTGTAGCTCTCGTATGGTAAGAAGCGAATTCAAAACAGAAGAGGAAACAACAGACCAAGCTGTCCTTTGTGATTCACGTTGACTAACGCAATGCTTTTGTTTGCAGACTTTGACGGCCAAACAACCTGTTCAAACGGCAGGAGACCAGCCTAAATCCGTGCCCTACCGGGGAAAATGCCGCCGTCCATCATGAAACGGGGCGTGCATCCCGTCTCACTTTTTCGCCCGCCCCGTTGTCTTCTTCCGCTCACCGCGTTGTATCGTCTCGCTCACCACACAGGACGCACCCCCACTTCCTCATAACCTCCTTCCCTACGCTCCCCGGATAGCCGGTTTTACCCCTTACGGGATGGGGAATATCCCCCTCCCGGAGTTTGCGAAAAAACGGCTTCACGGATTCACAAAACATATAACCTTCTATTCATCAAACGCTTAAGTGTGAAGGGCAACATCCGGGCGCCTTCACAACCCCTTCACAGGCTTTCACCCCAACAGAACCGGCACAAAAAAGGCGCCTTGCGACCGTTTTACCGCAAAGCGCCTCAAAAAGTCAGTCGATAACGCGACCGAACGGTGTTATTTCTTCACCGGTGTCACGATATACGTAAATTCATAATCCTTGAACGGCATCTGGTATTCGCTGCGCGGCCATGCACCCCAGCTGTTCACACAAGCCAGACCCATCTGACGACCGGCCACCTTGACAACCGTGAAATCGCGAGGCGTCAAATCGCCGGAATGGCTCTGATGTGCTCCCTTGTTCGAACCGTCGTCCAAGTCGGAAGCCAGATAGTTCAGGCTGCTGCACTCCATCGCACCCGTAGCGCGGAACTCCAGACCGCCTCCCTGCGCATCCAATACACGCCAGTAGCGCACCTCGGTTTTGTTACCGCTCTCCTGCGGACGTACATAGCCCCAATACTGATCGGCCACTTTCTGTGTGTACACGCCCAGACGATCGCCGTTGTTACGGTCGATATAGTTCTCGCCCGGCCCCTTGCCGTAGAAGTTCACCGTATCGAAAGCTTTCGGCATCACCCATTGCATGCCGAAACGCAGCAACTGCGGCTTTTCCTTGGCCTGTTCGTTCACGTCGAGGGCTTCCGTCACCACCAGTTCACCTTTCACGTCGAGCGTGTAGGTCATGGTCAGTGTGGCATCCACACCCGGCATCTCGTATACGGCCTTCACCTGCTTGGCAGCCTCCTTGTCCGTACACTCGAACGATTTGAGTTTCATTTCGGGATTCTTCCAGGCGCGCAGATGGTTCTGAAGGCCTGCACCGTAGTCGTTATCGGTGGGGGCACGCCAGAAGTCGGGTTTCACGGCAAAGCCCTCTTCGAGCATCGGGCGACCGTCTACATCCAAGTAGTCGATCCATCCCGTCCATTTGTTGAACGTCACGCTCGTAGCGCCACCCGTCAAGGTCAGACAAGCCTTCATCTCGTCTTTGGTCACCATCTCCACAAAATTTCCTTTCTTATCCTTTTCGGGCACGGCGGCAGCCAGCACAGCCTCTGCCGTAGGGAACTTATACGGATTCAGCACAAACTGCTGACGGGCGATGGCATAGCCTTTCTTGAGCAGCGGCTCGTCCTTGTGCAGCACGAAGTCGATGTTCAGCACCACTTCCTTATCCCCACATTTGGCCAACGCCTCGGCCACGCTGTTGCCGAACCGGATCGTTGCCGTCTGTTGAGGAGCGATATTCGTCACTTCCTTCAGCAGCACGCGATCCACTTCCTTCCCCTCGCATTCCACGGTAAGGATGGCGTTCACATCCTCCAGCGGACGGAAGAAACGTTCGTTGTAAACGTCCATCGTACCGGCCTTCACGTTGAGGTTCTTTACCCATATATCCTGATAATAATAGCGCACCTCGTTGGCATGCGGATTGGGCTGACGGTCGGGATTGATCACACCGTTGCAGTTGAAGTTATGGTCGGTGGCCGGATAGCGTCCGTAGTCGCCGCCATAAGTATAGATGATCTTGCCCGTCTTCTTGCTCTTGTCGCGCAAGCCCTGATCCACGAAGTCCCAGATGAAACCGCCCTGGTACTTGGGATATTTGCGCACCAGGTCCCAATATTCCTTGAAACCGCCCATGGAGTTACCCATAGCGTGGGCATACTCACACTGGATGAGCGGACGCGGGTTGTCGCCCTGGGCGTACTTCTCGCACCAACCGTAATCGGCATACATCGGACAATAGATGTCCGTCTTGCCGTTCTGTCCGGCCTGCTCGTACTGCACGGGACGGCTGGGATCATAGGCTTTCACCACCTCGTAGGCCTTCTCGAAGTTAGGACCGTAGCCGGCTTCGTTACCCAAACTCCAGAAGATCACGCTCGGATGGTTCTTCTGAATGCGCACGTTGCTTTCGTTGCGCTCCACATGTGCTTTGGCATAGGCCGGATTCTTGGCCAGCGTCTTGTCGCCGTAGCCCATTCCGTGGCTTTCGATATTGGTCTCGGCACACACGTACAATCCGTATTCGTCGCACAGATCGTACCAACGGGGATCGTCGGGATAGTGGCAGGTGCGCACGGCATTCATGTTCAGTTCCTTCATCACCTTGATGTCCTGTATCATGCGTTCCACCGACATCACATAGCCCCCTTCGGGATCCAGTTCGTGGCGGTCGGCTCCCTTGATCAGGACGGGCTGTCCGTTTACAAGCACCTGGCCGCCTTTCACTTCCACCTTGCGGAATCCCACCCGCTGCGGGATGGTCTCAAGCACTTTGCTCCCATCCTTCAACGTGGTGTACAACGTGTACAGGTTGGGGACCTCAGCCGACCATTTCAAGGGGTTCTTCACATCGAGTGTCACGTCGGCGGCACTCTTCTTGTCCAGCACCACTTCTTTGGCAGCCACTTCGCGGCCTTCTTTATCCTTCAGGCTCAACGCCAACGTTTTGCCGGCGGCCTTCACACCGTCCACTTTCACGCGGAGCACACCGTCGGTATAGTTGTTCACCAGATCGGGCGTGATAAACAAGTCCTGCACATGAGCCGCCGGACGGGCATACAGGTACACCTCACGGGCAATACCCGTAAAGCGCCAGAAGTCCTGGTCCTCCAGATACGAGCCGTCGCACCAGCGCATCACCTGCATGGCGATAAGGTTCTTCTTGCCGGGGGTGAGGTACTTGGTCAGATCGAATTCGGCAGCCACCTTGCTGTCCTCGCTGTAGCCTACAAACTTACCGTTCACCCACACCTTCAAGTTCGATGTAGCCGAACCTACATGCAGATAGATGCTCTCGCCTTTCCAGCCGGCGGGCACTTCTATTTCCCGACGATAGGAACCCGTATAGTTGTTCTTCTCCTCCACATAGGGCGGGTTACTGTCGAACTGGGTGTCCCAGGAATACCCCACATTCTTATAAATACGATCGCCGTAGCCCAGGATCTCAAACAATCCCGGTACGGGGAACTCTCCCCACCGGCTGTCGTCAAACTTCAAGGCAAAGAAGTCCTTCGGAGCCTTATCGTGGTCTTTCGAGAAATTGAACTTCCACATCCCTTCAAGCGAAAGGTAACGGGCGGATTGTTTTTTCAGACCGGTCCGGACCAGCGCATCGCTCTCGTAAGCAAAGAACGAAGCACGGGGAACCTCGCAATTCACGCGGTTCACCTCAGGATCCAGCCAATACTCTTTTTGCTTCTGCGCCGCAGCCGACATCGCCGACAGGCAGGCACACGAAAGTAAAAGTTGTCTTATCATGGATATTTGATGATTTAAATGCGCCGAAGCGCCGTTAATAAAAAGTTTTGCTGTTTACGTCCACAAAGTTAACATTTTTACATAGTGGAGCCGATTTCTACAAAAACTTTTTAGAAA
Source organism: uncultured Paraprevotella sp. (assembly GCA_910584955.1). GTDB lineage: Bacteria > Bacteroidota > Bacteroidia > Bacteroidales > Bacteroidaceae > Paraprevotella. The sequence goes on from CAJUDC010000006.1 coordinate 24,587, forward strand.
ATTTAGAAGAAAACACAGGCTAATCGTGCTTTTATTCGTAACTTTGGCTGATAATATTGTAAATGTTACACCAAATCCATTATATCGGTCGTATGAAGAACCCAAACAAAGTCTGGGCCGCCTGCCTGCCGGGCGCACTGTTCCTGATTGCAGCGGGTTGGGCACTGCTGAAATACGAACAGGAATTCCTGTTCCGCGCGCAGGAACTGAGCCTGTTTCTGCCCACGTCTCTTTTTTATAAAACACTGACCGCCTATCCGGGAGGCACCCTGTCGTGGATAAGTGCCTTCCTGATACAGTTTTTCCACAACCCGCAGACGGGCATCGTGCTGTTAGTGGCGCTATGGGGACTAATCATGGCGCTGGGAGCCGCCGTCTTCCGCGTCCCGGCGCGATGGAGCGGTCTGCTTCTGATCGCACCGTCGGCTCTGCTGGCGGCTATCGTACAAACCGGATATTTTATCTTCTACGCCAAATTACCGGGCTATCTGCTAATGCCCACGGTCGGTATGCTGACGGCATTGTGCGCCGCTGGTGTGTGGCGGCTGCTGCCCGCACGCTACGGCCTGCGTCTGCTCTGGATGACCGTATGGATCGGAGGCGGCTATCCCTTGTTCGGTGCATGGAGCTTTCTGGGCACACTCTGCATGCTCCTTCTGCTGTGGACAACGGATAAACAAGCTATTGCCTCCGGGAAACCAAGCACCGCACGGCGCAGCCTCGTCACCTTCCTGGGCATCGCCCTGACGCTGATCGTCCCCCTGCTGTTTTATCACTGCTATGCACAAACCGGCCTGGCGCACATCTATACGGCGGGCCTTCCTAATTTCCAAGTGGGCGAAACCACGTTCTTTCACTATCGTTACCCCTACCTCGTGCTGGCCTTGTCGATGCTGCCGGTGGCAGGAGCCTGCCGTCTTACTCCGCAACGAATGAAAGGCATGTACGCCTTCCTGCTGCAAGGCCTGCTGACGGTTGCGCTAGGGGCAGGCGTGAAAGCCTGTTGGTACCGCGACGCCAACTTCGACAAGGAACTGCGCATCGCACGTGCCGTGGAACGGTTGGACTGGGAGGAAGTGCTGAACATAGCCCGCGACGGATCGAGCGGAGCGCCCACCCGTCTCATCGTCATGAACAAGAACCTGGCCCTGTTCCGCCTGGGAAGAGCCGGCGACGAGATGTTCCATTATCCCGACGGAGGCACACCGCCAAACGCACCTTTCACCGTGCGGCTGGCCCAAGTGGGCGGCAAACCGCTGTATATGCACTACGGCAAGGAGAATTTCGCCTACCGCTGGTGCATGGAAGACTGTGTGGAATTCGGATGGAACATTGAGAACCTGAAACTGATGGTCAAGACCGCCCTGCTGAACGGCGACCGCGACGTGGCGCGAAAATACCTGAACCTGCTGAAACGAACCCGATACTATGCCGACTGGGCCTGCCATTACGAAACCTATCTGGAACACCCCGACCGGTTGGCGAAAGACCCGGAATTCGCTCCCATCCTGCACATGATGACCTACCGCGACCAGCTGGACGGAGACAACACGCTGGTAGAAATGTATCTGCTCAAAGCCTTCGCCAACGGCGACGGTGACGACCCGCTGTATCAGGAACAGACACTCATCGCCGCCCTGCTGCTGAAAGACATCGACTTGTTCTGGCCCCGCTTTTTCAAATACGCAACCCTGCACACCGGTGCCCCGCACATGCCCACCCACTATCAGGAAGCCGTCTACCTGTACGGCCATCTGGAGAACAAGGTGGACATCAGCCAAATGCCGTTTGACGCCGAAGTAAAGGATACCTACGAGCGCTTCATGGCGTTCAACCGCCAGTGCGGAGCCATGAGCGAGGCGCAGAAAGCGCTGGCCTTTTATCCGCAGTTCGGCCACACCTTCTACTATTATTATTTTCTGGTTCGTAACATCAAGACCTATTGATATGAAACACGCGCTGAAATCCCTTTTCTACCTGTGCGGCCTGTGGACACTGGCCGCCTGCGAAGTGTCCGTCCCGACAGACTATAGCGAGGCCGACAGCTTGCCGCGCATTTATCCCGACTACACGGAGGTGACGGTGCCCTGCAACATCGTACCGCTCCACTTCCATATCGACGAGGAAGCCGACGAATACATCACACGACTGACCACGCCGGCCGGCGAATGGGTGACCGGCGGACGCGACGTGACCCCGGGCATAGAACGCTGGCAGAAGATGCTGACCGAAGCCCGGGGCAAAAGTCTGCGCGCCGACGTATTCGTTCGCTGCGGCGACCGGTGGAAGCATTTTCTTCCGTTCACCATCCGTGTGGCTGATGTTCCCATCGACCCCTATCTGTCGTACCGCCTCATCGCTCCCTCCTACGTCACGTACGAAGATCTCGTCATCAGCCAGCGAAACCTGACGAATTTCGACGAGGAAGTGATCTACGGCAACATGCTTGTCTCCGACGAGAAAGACGGACAGTGCATCAACTGTCATTCGTACCAGAACTACAACCCCAACCGGATGCAGTTTCATGCCCGGCAGGCTCACGGGGGCACCCTGATCGCTTGCGACGGGCGGCTGACCAAAGTGAACCTGAAAACCGACTCAACGCTTTCGGCCGGTGTCTATCCGGCCTGGCATCCGTCGGAGAAACTGATCGCCTACTCCACCAACCATACCGGCCAAAGTTTCCACACGCGCGACTTGCAGAAAGTGGAAGTGGAGGATACGCAAAGCGACCTGATCCTGTACGATCTGGAGCGCAACGAGGTGAGCACCATAGCGCAGGATTCCTGCGAACTGGAATGTTTTCCCTGGTGGAGCCCGGACGGCAACTACCTCTACTACTGCTCGGCCCATTACGAAAAACAGGACACCGTGACCCTGGAATACGATATGATCCTGCACTACAAGGACATCAAATACAACCTGTACCGCAAGCGCTTCGACACGGCCAGCCGCCGTTTCGGACCTCGGGAGACGGTGTTCGATGCCGCCGCACAGGGCAAAAGCGCCACCCTGCCCCGCCTGTCGCCCGACGGGCGCTATCTGCTGTTCACATTGGCCGAATACGGAGTGTTCCACATCTGGCACAAAGATGCCGACCTTTATCTGACGGATTTGAAGACGGGACAGACACGTGCCCTGGCCGAGGTGAATTCCGACGACGTGGAGAGCTATCATTCCTGGAGCAGCAACGGACATTGGATCGTGTTCAGCAGCCGGCGCAACGACGGCAACTTCACCCGTCCCTTCTTCGCCTACATCGGACGGGACGGGAAGGCCTGCAAACCGTTCGAACTGCCGCAGGAGAACCCGGAGATGCACCGCCAATTCCTGCGCAGCTACAACATCCCCGAATTTATGTCGGGACCTGTCACCGTCAGTCCGCAGGAACTGGCCGCCACCCTGAAAACCGAACCTCAACCCGTCCGTTACGGCGGACATAAATAAACCGCACTATCATGAAAACCGTATGTCTCCCCCTCCTGTTCGGGGCTTTGCTGACCGGAACCATTCTGCCGGTCCGGGCCCAAGGAACGGCTGAGGACTACAAGCGAGCGTACTCGCTCTATGAAAAATTCAATGCCAACAATCTGTATAACAAAGCTGAAGAGATCCGCTGGTGCGGTCCGTCACGCTTTGTATATGCCGCCAACACGGTTCCCGGACGCGCCTATTACATCGGAACCGTGACCGACGGAAAAGCCGACGTGAAACCGGTTCAAATGGAACGGATGGCCGAACTGCTCTCACAGCAGACGGGACAGACTGTGAGACGGGACCGGCTGCGCCTGGAGCATTTCCGAGCCGACCCGGAACCGGCTTCCACGGTACGCTTCGTCTACGGCGGTTATCACTGGACAGCGGAACAGGCCTGCACCCCCGATGCCACACTGACAAAGGAGAAAGCCGTGGAGCGCCCCCGTCCTGCCGGCCGCCAGCGCCACTGGATGGAAGTGGACGACGAAAAAGGGGCCGGCCCCGTGGCTTCACCCGACGGCACCCGACGCGCCTACATCAAGAATGACAACATTTACGTAAGCGACGCCGACGGACGCAACGAACGGGCTTTGAGCAACGACGGAACGGCGGGCAACTACTATTCCTCTTACATCCAATGGAGTCCCGACGGACGTTATGTGTGTGCCAACCGTATCCGCCCCGCCGAAAAGCGCTATGTATATTACGTGGAAAGTGCGCCGCGCCACCAGTTGCAACCCGTTCTGCACAAACAGGAATACGCCAAGCCGGGCGACGAACTGCGTTTCAAGGTGCCCTGCCTGTTCGAGGTCGGTACCGGGCGCGCCGTTATCCCTTCCACCGAACTTTTCGCCCGACAGTACGATCTGCGCGGCCCCCAATGGAACGCCGACAGCAAGGCCGTCACATTCGAATACAACGAGCGCGGACACAAGACATTCAGCGTGTTGGAACTGAACGCCGAATCCGGCCTGGTACGCACCTTGGTAAAGGAAACCAGCCCCACTTTCGTCAACTACAACCGTTATTTCCGTCATACGCTGAAAGACGGCCGACACATGATATGGATGAGCGAGCGCGACAACTGGAACCACCTCTACCTGTACGACCTGGAAAAAGGCAAGGTAAAACGGCAGATTACGCGCGGCGAATGGGTGGTGCGACAGGTGTTGCGCGTAGATGAGGAACGGAACCGGATTTACTTCACCGCCAGCGGCATGAATCCCGGCGAAGACCCGTATCTGATTCATTACTATGCCATCGGACTGGACGGTCGCGACCTGATCTGCCTCACCCCGGAAGAAGGGAACCACGAAGCCCGGTTCAATGATGATTTCTCCCTGCTGATCGACACGTATTCGAAAGCCGACCAGGCTCCCGTCACCGTGTTCCGCAGCACGGAGCATCCCGAAAAGGCACAGACACTGGCCGAAACCGACATCACCCGCCTGACACAAAACGGATGGCGGGCCCCCGAGGTCTTCACGGCCCCGGGCAGAGACGGCACCACACCGATGTGGGGCCTCATCCAGCGCCCCACCCGTTTCGACCCCTCGCGGCGCTATCCGATCATCGAATACATCTATGCCGGGCCCGGCGATGCCTATACTCCGAAAAGTTTCCTTTCCTACAACCACAACATGACGGCGCTGGCCGAACTGGGCTTTATCGTGGTGCAACTCGACGGTATGGGCACTTCCTATCGCGGCAAGAAGTTCGAGGACGTGTGTTACAAAAACCTGAAAGACGCCGGTTTCCCCGACCGCATGGCATGGATACGCGCCGCAGCCGCCCAGTATCCTTACATGGACATCGAGCGCGTGGGCATTTTCGGTGCCTCGGCCGGCGGACAAGAGTCTACCACCGCCGTACTGCTTCATCCCGATTTCTACAAAGCCGCTTATTCCAGTTGCGGTTGCCACGACAACCGGATGGACAAGATATGGTGGAACGAACAGTGGATGGGCTACCCCGTAGACAGCAGCTACATAGCCTGTTCCAACGTGGAAAACGCCCATAAACTGACACGACCGCTGATGCTGGTCGTAGGCGAACTGGACGACAATGTAGACCCGGCCTCGACGATGCAGGTGGCCGATGCCCTGATCCGGGCCGGCAAAGATTTCGAGCTGGTAGTCATACCCGGTGCCCGCCATACGATGGGCGAAGCTTTCGGCGAGCACAAACGCTACGACTTCTTTGTCCGCCATCTGATGGGAAAGACGCCACCGGCCTGGAGCGAAGTGAAATAACGCTTCCGCCGTTCGCAGACATCATTCCGTATACTTACGCCACAGGCCCGGTCGCAACACCGGGCCTGTGGCATTCTCCGTCTGCCGGTCGCCTACGTTCCGGCGGCAGCACGCTGTGTCAATACAGGTAAAATTCCAACGGTTCCTTATCCTTTTTCACCGCCACCTTCTTCAGTTTCGGACAATTGTTAACCATATTCGCGCGCTGCGGTTCGTCCAGTCCTTTTCTAAAGTCCAGCACCTGCAATTCCGGGCAGTCCTCCACCAGAATCTCGTGCCGTTTCAGACGACCGTTAAACACGATCTCACTCAATACGGTACAATTGCCGATCGCATGGTTGGCCGCCCGCTTCACCTCTCCGAACTCCAACCGCCTCAGTTTAGTCAAGTCGTTAATCGCCATCATTCCCAGATAATCCAGTTCGGGCGACATCCGAATCTCTTCCAGATTCCAGCAGGAATTAAAAGCATAATTACCGATGAATTTCACGGTGGGGGGAATCACCACCCGCTTCACATCCGAATATTCGAACGCCCCCTCCTCGATCCGCTCCAGCTTTTCGGGCAGAATGATTTCCTCCAGATGGCAATTGCGGAACAGAAAAGCCGGTATCGTATTCCGGTAGTTGCTGATCTGGCGGGAGGACAGGTAAAATAAATACTGCCCTCCTCCGGCAACAAATTCCGCATTTCTCAGGTCCAGGCTGGTCACTTGCCCGCGTGTACGTTCCTGCGAGGCACCGTATCCGGTGTAGTGCCGCAGAAGAGAGGCATCTCTACCGTTCAGCTTACCGCTGATGATCATCTTCGTGATCGTCCGTCGCTGCTCCACAGGGATCTGCGCCAGATAGTCCCTCAATGTGCCGGGCGATTTGATATGCGCTTTGAACGTCTTGCCCGCAAAACCGCCCATAACGGCCAGACACCCCAACAGGGTTAACATCATTTTTCGTAACATATTAGATTCTCCTTTTATTTATTCAACATTGATCTGTCTGTTCGCTTTCACTACCAAGGTCAGGCCCTGCAACGAATTGATCCGTTCCACCAACTCTTCCAGTGTCAGGGTGTGGGGCGCCTTGAAATGCAGTTTCTTATCCATCGAGGCCGACCGCACCTCGCCCAATGAGGCGTCGTAGAACCGACACACATCCTTGAGAATATCACGCAACGAGGTATTGTCGTAGCAGAAAAAACCTTTCTGCCACATCTCGGCCTGCCCGTCGGTGGGACGGATTTCCAGTTCGCCGCCGACACTCAGACTGACGTCCTCACCGGGTTTCATCACCAGCGAATCCGCCCGTTGCAAGCTCTTCACCCGTACGGCCCCTTCCATCAGCGACACGCGGTAAGGGACGTCCGCATACGCCCGCACGGTGAAGTGGGTGCCCAGCACGCACACCTGCGCCTTGTCGGTCTCCACCCGGAAAGGCTTTGCGGCATCGGGCTGTACCTCGAAATAGGCTTCGCCCTGCAACTGCACCCGCCGCTCCGGGCCGTCGAAGACACGCGGATATACCAGCCAGCTCTCCGGGCTGAGATGTACCCGTGTACCATCGGCCAGCACCAGTCTGTGGCTACACCCGCGCGCCACCGTTACGCTCTCCATTCCTTCGCCGGCCGCAGCCTCCACCCGCACGCCGGTCGGCCCTCCGACATACGGGGCCGTCTCTTCCGTAGCCATCCGGCGGAACAGGAAGAAGCCGATCAACAGACAGGCGGCCAAAGCCCCTCCCATCCAACCGTAACGGCGAAAACCGACGGCTACCGGCGGGCGCTCCGTCAGGTGCTCCCGCTCGAAACGTCTCCACTGTGCCTCCACGTCCGGTTTCGGCACCTGCCGGCGCACCTGTGCCTGCCCTACCTCATCAATCCAATCGCCGAATTCGTTTCTCAATTCATCGACCGCCGTGTACCACTCCCGGTCCTTTTTATCTTGCATCGTACTCATAAGGTCTGATTTATTCGTTTTCTTTCATTTGGTCTCTTACTATTCTCAACGCGTTACGCACCTGGTATTTCACCGTGCTCTCGCTCACTCCCAATTCCTGTCCCGTCTCGCGGTAGGTGCGTTGTCGGAAGAAGCAGGCCTCCAATATTTTCTGCGTCAGCGGCGGTAGTTTGGCCAGGAGCTTCTCCACCCGGCGCAGACGTTCCTCCTGTTCCTCGGTCTCCCGCCCGGCTTCCAGATCGGTCTGCAACCACCATTCCCGGTAGCGGTCCACCGCTTGCTTGCGTCTCAGACTGTCTATGCAGAGGTTACGGACCGTAACGTACAGGAACGCCCTTACCGTATGCGATTCCGATTTCGGGAAACGTTGCCACAGACGGGCAAAGGCTTCGTGCACGACGTCGTGCGCCTCCTCTTCTTCGCCCAGTATGGAGAACGCTCTGACAAACAGTTCTTCATAATGTGCCCGAAACAAACGCTCGAACTCTTCTTTAGCTACATTTTTCTTCCACATGTTTTCTCTTTTATTTGGATTTGCCTCCCGAACCCCATGTCCAGGATAGCGTCAGATTCACCTGATTGCGCGTATCAAGCACCGCTTCCACCCGCCGGACCTGCTCACCGCAGCCCGACCGCCATTCGCTGTACTCTTCGTCCTCCCAGCCGAAAGGATACAGCCACTCCAATCCCAGCCGCCAGTCCCCCAGCCTGCGGGTCACATAGAGTTTCTGCGTCGCCGCACGACGTATTTCCATATCACCCAGCAAGGTGCGCTCGGCATTTCCCCATATCAGCCCATAGCTCCAGTCGCTCATCCGACCAGACAGTTCCGCCGTCCAACGGCTATCGTAAAGACTTCGCCGGCAGGAACGGCTACGGTAGTCCATGCGGTGCCAGGCGTATCGGGCCGCCACCTGCAACCAAGGGATTCCAGGACGGAAAGTCACGGCGGCAAAAGGATAAAAGTCCGTAGCCGCCCTTCCGTTCTCCATCCGATACACCCACTCGCCCGCTGCTTCGGCCAGCCGCGTGACAGACGCCATCGGACGCCTCACATAGCGGTAGTCCACTCCCAGCGAAAGGCTATACTCTTGTTTGTTCACTTCTATCCCGACCTGTTGTTTCCAGTCGGCGGAAGGACGTAACCGGGCATCGCCCATACTGCCGTGACGCGCATCCAGCGGACGGTAGCACAGCGCTGTCCGGGCCACATCGGGCATCAAAGGGACCACCGTCAGCCCGTAATGCAACGCCACTTCCTCGACCGGGCGGTAATACACAGCGCCTCCGGGTGCCCACACCCAATCAGTGTGCCGTCCGTGCCCCGCGTTCAAGTCCAACCAGTGCAAGGTCTGTTCCAGTCTCCCCTGCCAGTGCTTGCCCGTATATTCGTACCCTGCCGACAGGCGGTAAGCTGCCGTTCGCAGTTCGTCGCGGGTGTCCGGTCCGTATGTCTGCCGCAGCACGGCATACCGACGGCTATGTGCACTGCCTACCCGCCAGGTGCCATACCGTCCGGTGCGTTCGTAATCGGCCCCGAACGTTCCGTCCCACTGCTGTTCGCGACGATGCAGGGCATAACGGAATGCCGGCAACCGGCAACGGTAGTTTTCATAATTCTCTTTTTCGTCGGCGCCCGTCAGCCACCCGGATACTTGCAGGGCCAGCCGGTCTTTCTCCCGGAATCGCCGTCCGTAAACCGCCGTCAGCCTGGCATCCCATGCACGACCGGCACATTCTCTGCGGTCGATCCCCCGGAAATCCGCCCCGTCCCGCCACAACTGTCGGCTCACCCCGCTACCGGGGTCCCGCTCCAGTCCGGCATTTATATGCAGGTCCCATTCGTTTCTTTCCGTACCGTGCCAGCGCACGCCTCCTTCCAGCCGGTGCTCCTCCCGTGCACGGTGTCCCCGTTCCGTCAAAGCCTGCTCGCCGTACGGCTCCGGTTCCGTCCCTGTCCACTCCTCCTCGTTGCGGATGCGATGCCGCTGTACCTGATGCCACCGGTAAGCTGCCTGCCAGTCGAATGCGTCACCCGCCTGCCGGCCATACAGTGCCAACCGGTTGTCGGCCCACGGGAGCGCACCGAGGATTTCGGCCCCTCCTCCAAGGTTCGTGTGCCGCTTCGTCACCAGATTGATAGCCGACATGCGGTTTTCTCCTCCGCCACCGGTGCCATACAAATACTCCACATAGACCACGTCGGTCGAACACAAGGCACGCAATTCGTAATACGATGCCTTACGCCCGTTGATACGAATGTCCATCTGAGCCGTCTGTCGTTCGGGCTGTCCGGCACTACCGATCAACCTGCCTCCGCCCGGCAACACAAGGTTGCCCAACAGGTCCATGCTGTTCAGCGTACCGGCCCGCTCCTCCGGTGTAGGCGTAATAATCAGCCGGTCGGGTTTATACAAAAGCGGTTCGCCGTGGATGTATACATTGTTCAGCGCCCATACGGTGTCTTTCAATTGAATATGCCCCAGATCGACGTCGGCCACCACATTCTGCATGGAGACTACATACGGTCGGCACCCCAGGCAACTCACCTTCAGGACTACCGACGGCAAAGAGCGGTTACCGATGCGGAAATAGCCGCTCTCATCGGCCACTGCCGCCGCTACACGCCGGTCGCTCTCATCACCATAGATCTCTACGGACGCACAAGGCAAAGGCATGTGATCGGCATCCAGCACCCGCCCCATAATGCTGGCTTCGTGTATTCGGTCCTCATAGCGGGATATGGAAATAAAATCACGTCCGCTCTTGAAATAGAAAGGCTTGCCCTCCAACAATTGTCCGACGGCCTCTTCCGCATCGGCAGCTTCCAACTGGCAAGTCACCCGATAAGGTTGCACCTCATCGTACACAAAAAGCAGCGTAGTCTGAAAATGACGTTCCACGATTTTCAAAGCCCGATAGAGCGGTTCCTGCGTCAAGCTGATATGCAAAAGGGAACCCGAAGACCTGGCGACCGCCCAGCCTGCCACCGACAATCGGAGCCATAGCCCTATCAGCAGCAGGCGCCTCGCCGTAACGGCTTGTCTGTTTCTCTCCGTGGTCTTCATATCCGTATTCTGCTTTTTTATCTATAAAACGTAATACCCGGCCAAAAAGACAAACCGGAATGTACTTTTTTTCAAAAAAAACGCCGTAAAGCAAAGGTAACGATTCTCTTGCAAAACGAAAGGAAACGGGTGCGTTTTTTAACTTTTCCGTGGACGGATTTCGTCGCATTTCGTCGAATCCGGTACAGGGCGCCGCCCCCTTTTGCCCTACAACGAGCCTTCCGAATACCGGTTGAAAGGCTCCGAAAGGACCGTACCGCCCCCCTTCCGAAACGCGGCGAGCATCCCGGAACAACGGGGTGAGCATCCCATTTTTACGCGGTGAGCATGACGTAAAAACGCGGTGAGCACCACATTTTCATGCGGTGCGCAACAGAAATACAAAAAAAGGGCATCTCTTGGGTAAGAGATGCCCTTGTATGGATTGCTTTTTCCCTAACGGAATTTTTATTTCACCGCACCGGCAGGCTGCCCTACCGTAACCTCCAACGGTTGTTGCAGCGTACGACCGTAGCGCCTCAGCCCGGCCTGCCAGTCGTCCAGTGTAGGTACGTCGTACTTGCTCCAGGCCGACCCGAAATAATAGGTAAACGTGCTTCCGGGCTGGTAGTCCGTAATCCCCACCACATGACCGACGGCACCGGCCGTCTCCTTTTCCAACGGAATGTAGCGGACCGTCTGTAACTTTTCGGGGAAGAGACAACCGAGATACAACTCGCCGTTCTGCGCCTCGGGATGGTCCATGGCATCGGCGTATGCCACATAGCCGTCACCGGCGTTCATCGCATAAGCCTGAGGAGCCGATTTGTGCACCACCACACCGGCTGCCAACTTACGGGGAGCCGACAAGTTGGTGTAAGCCACCTGCACCCGGTTGAGGTGTGTCCCCTTGTCGAGCGTAATAAGGCGTGTCTCCACCACACCCGTGTCCGTCCCTACCGTGAGGGGAGGATACGTCAGCCGGGCCGTGAAACGCAACGGACCGTTATCCAGTATGCGGCACTCCTTCCAGCACCAGGGATAAAGGAAGCGGTCACCGTCCATCAGGGCCGGTGCACCGGCTCCCAAGGTGGGGCCTACGGCATAGGCATCCATGCCGTAACCGTGGTCGCGGTGGTAAGTCAGCGTACGGTGCAGCGAGTCGGTCTCGCTTCCCCGTCCCGCCTTGCGCATGCGTGCCTGGATGCCGTAGGACGTCAGTTCACTGTTATATAGACCATCCACTACGGGAACGGGCCTGTTCTTGGTAAACACATCAAAGCCGTAAAGCGTCAGCTTGTCACGCTGCGAAGCCGGTCCGTAGGCACGCCATCCGTTACGGTCGTTCTCCCATGCCAGATCGTCCATACGGTCGGGATACACCCGTCCGTTGGCCGTATGCACATAGTCGGACGGTATGCCCTTGGCAAACCGGAACACAGCGGTCTGACCGGGACGCACAAAGGCCTGAATGAGTACCTTGCCGTCATAAGTAAGCTGATAGGGCACTTCATCGTTGTCGCCGTCGCGCACCACAAACTGGCGTCCACCCTCTATTTTCAGATTTTCGAATACCGTTTTCGCATCCAGTTCCACCACATCGTTACGGTTCCAGGCCGTAGGATTCTTCACGCTCACCGTAAACGTAGGGCCGTTCTTGCCATCGATGCTACCGTTCTGATAACGCGCCATCTCGCAGGCGGCCAGCAGCCAGGCTCCCGTGCCGAACGGAGCCTGCGAACGGGCATCCACCGTACGCGTCGGATCGGGCTTCTCGCCGATAGGCTGCACGTAGCCGATGCTCCCGTCGGGCTGCAAGGCAGTCTGTGTCAGATACGTCCAGGCCTTGTTGATGACGGGCATGTAGGTGTCGTGATCCAGATAGCCGTGGTTCACTCCCCACAGCAGACCGTAGGTAAAGAAGGCCGTACCGCTCGTCTCGGGACCGGGAGCATCGGCCTCGCAGAGCATACTGCGGCTCCAGTATCCTCCGGCCTGCTGGCAACGGGCCACGCCCTCGGCCAGTTCGCGGAAGCGTTGCACAAAAATGGCCCGGTGCTCATAATCGCGGGGCATATCGGCCAGTACCTTGGCCAGTCCGGCCAACACCCAGCCGTCGCCGCGCGCCCAGAAACTCTTGCCGCCGTCGGCCGTCTTCACTTTCGGATAAATATATTTGGCATCACGGTAGTAGAGCTGTGCTTCCTTGTCGTACATCAGACTGTCGCTCCAGAGAAAATTCTCATGCAGTTTGTCCAGATACATCCGGTCGCCCGTGAGCAGATACATCTTTGTCATGACGGGCATCACCATATACAGCGCGTCGGCCCACCACCAGAATTTGTTGTCCCTGCTGTGGCATTCGTAGCTCATCACCTCTTTGGCGCGCGCCACTTTGTATTCCGCCGGGTTTAGGTGATACATGTCGATGTACGTCTGGAAACAGATCTGCCAGTCGCCGAAGAGCACGAAATCCATCCCTTCCCCATACGTCTGGTAGCGCCATTTGCGTTTGTCGGTGCTCGTGGCTCCCATCCAGCGGTTATGACGACACCACTTTTCGCTGTAGTCCAGATAGGCCGGATCACCGGTAAGCCGGTAAGCCTCCATGTTGCCGGTAAAATAGGCGGCCTGGTCCCAAAAAGCCCATACCTGGGGCTTGCGGGTGGTCTGCCAGTAATCATTTACTTTCTTGATGAGCTGCAAGGTATTCGCAGCCGGCTCGCGCTGTTTTACTTTTTTCTTGCGGGCGGCCTGCGCTTCGGGCATCCCCGCTACAAGCAGGCCGAGCAACAGCCCGACCACTGTTCCAAGTCTTTTCATGATATGTTCGGATTTAGGAAATAAATACTACTTACGTACTTGTTTTTCATTCAACGGAC
>CAJUDC010000007.1 GCA_910584955.1 uncultured Paraprevotella sp.
GAGCGGTTTGGCAAAGGGGGCGTAATGAAGTTTTTCCATAGTGCGGTAAAGACAAAAAAGAAAACCCGCTCGCACCTTTTCACGGCAACGGGCGGGCTTATGGCGTATGTATATACCGAAAACGGTTAAAGCCGTCTGTTAAAGGGCATCTTTCTCAATATCCTTGAAATACTTGTAGGTGCCGACCTTTAGTTCGGCGGTAGCGGCCTCGTCGCATACGATAATGCCGTGGGCATGCAGTTGCAGGGCACTGATGGTCCACATCTGGGTGATGCTGCCTTCTACGGCGTGATAAAGCGCCTGGGCTTTGTTGTGACCGTTGCAGAGAATGAGCACTTCCTTCGCAGCCATTACCGTACCCACTCCGACAGTAAGCGCATGCAAAGGTACGTTCTCCGGGTTACCGCCGAAAAAGCGCGAATTGGCGATACGGGTGTCTGTAGTAAGCGTTTTTACGCGTGTCTTCGAGGTGAGCGAGGATCCCGGTTCGTTGAATGCGATGTGACCGTCGGGACCGATGCCTCCGATAAAGAGGTCGATGCCTCCTGCTTCGGCAATCATTTGCTCGTAATGGGCACATTCGGCTTCCAGATCGTCGGCGTTCCCGTTCAGGATATGAATGTTCTCTTTCGGACAGTCGATGTGATCGAACAGGTTCGTTGCCATGAACGAATGATAGCTTTCGGGATGTGATTCGGGCAAGCCTACATATTCGTCCATATTGAACGTAAGAACGTTTTTAAAGCTTACCCGGCCTTGTTTGTAGGCCTCTACCAGGGCTTTGTACATGCCTTGGGGAGAAGATCCTGTCGGCAAACCCAGTACGAAAGGTTTTTCCGGGGTCGGATTGGCTTTATTGATCTTTTCAATGACATAATCGGCTGCCCATTGTGACAGTTGTTCGTAATTCGGTTCGATGATAACTCTCATAAGAAGTAATTTAAGTGGTTTGTAACAGTTGATAGCACAAAGGTAGGACTTTTCGCTTGAAATCCAAGTTTTTTGTTTGTTTTTTGTTAAAATATCGGGCTGTTTGCGCACACCGTTTCGGGCTTGTTTCGTGCGGGTAGAAAGGGGATGGGAAAACGCAGGAACGTCCTTTTCCTTTTTTTATAAACTTTTGCAGGAAAAGTTTTATTATTTATCCTTTTTTTCTTTATTTTGCAAAGTTAACTTCATTATTTAATGTCTTTTGGTGGGCATGACGATAGGGAAGGAATGAGATCGAAAACAGAGATAAAGATGTAAAAACCCTACTTAATTTTATTTTTAGATGAAAAAAACTACACTATTTGTTTGTGCTATGTCTGCTATGTTGTTGTCGGGGACGCTGACGACTTTTGCGCAGGCACAGGTTGAGATGACGACTTCGACGGCTGTCGGTGAGACGTTTTCTTTTACCGTAAACCGGGGTGCGTCTATCACGGTGGATTGGGGAGATGGAAATCCGGTGAACATCAAGACGGACGGGCAGCCTGTAAGCGGTGTGCTACAGGGACCGACGGTCAAGGTGGACGGCGACCGGCTGACCTTGTTGAATTGTGACGGAGCCGGATTGACGGGCTTGAATGTGGCCCGGGCTACCGGGTTGAGGACATTGTCATGTTCGGACAACGAACTGACAGAACTTTCTTTAACAAACAATACGGCCTTGGTGGAACTGGATTGTTCGTCCAACCGGCTGGCTACATTGTCTATTACGCGTTTGAAAGAATTGCAGATTCTGAACTGTTCGGATAATCAGATTGCCACACTCAGTGTGCGCAACAGTGCCGGACTGCGACAGCTGATGTGCGGTAATAATAAGTTGACGACATTGACGGTTTCTTCGCTGCCGCAGTTGGAAACGCTATGGTGCCCTGACAACGAACTGGCAGCTTTGGTTATCGACGGGAACCGTAAACTGAAATCGTTGGTATGCGACGGAAACCAGCTGACCCGTATAAAGACAGCCGCTACGGGGCATCCCGAGTTGGTGGACTTCTGGTGCGCCGATAATCGGTTGACTACACTGACGCTGAATGCCAGTTCGAAAATACAAACATTGAATTGCGAGAATAACCAGTTGACACAGGCTACGCTGGCTGCATTGTCTCAGCCGGCAAAGGCGGTTTTCCTGGGTAATAATCAGTTGGATTTCACGTCGTTTTACACCAGGCGGAACGTGCAGAATTATTTCTATGATCCGCAGGGTATTTTCCCCTTGTCGGCCAGTCAGGTCAATATAGATGAGGAGGTGGAATGCCCGGATATGCGAAAAGATGTTGAGAATGCTACCGTCGCACCGTCGTACACCTGGATCAACGAAACGGATAATTCCACGTTGGCGAAAGGTTCGCAGAAAGATTATGTGGCCGTAACGTCAAAAGGCTGGGCATTTAAGTTCAAGAAACCTTTTGAAGCGGTTCATTGTCTGATCTCTTCAAGAAATTTCCCGGGTATCACATTGCAGAGCAGTACGTTGCGTGTGGTAGATCCGTTGGCGGATGCCATTACGGAACATACCCGGCAGAGCGGTTTTACCTACCATGTTTCCAATGGAAGCATTAACATGTCAGCGGAGAAACCTCTGTTGGTACGGATCTATACGTTGAACGGCAAGTTGGTATGGAACGGAACCGTGAACGGTAGCGGAACGCAGGTTCATTTGGGACGGGGTGTATTTATGGTGAATAATATTAAAGTGGCGCTTTAGCCTGAATCTATAAACTGATGAAAGATATGAAAAAGAATATACTGATGGGAATGGCTGCGTTGTTGGGCGGCTTTCAGACGGTTGCGGCGCAAGGTGCATCCGAGAATTTCCCGAAGATCTTATTGAGTACGCAACAAGCTTCTATTCCCTATAACGATACTACGTTGACGGTGGGCGTTATGGCGAATAATGACTATCGGATCGTTTCGTCTGCCGAATGGCTGTCGGGAGTGAAATCCGCCAAGGGAAACAAAACGTATGTAAAGGTTCAGATGAATACGGCGCCTCAAGAACGTACGGCTGAGCTGGCGTTTTATGATCCTGATTCCGTCCTGGTGCGTACATTTACGGTGGTACAGGAGAAGGAGAACACGGCCGAGACACTGGAGGGCGACTATCTGATGAAAGTGGCCGGGGCAGAGGCTTCGTCTGCGAACAGCGCATCGGAGAGTATTGCGAAAACGTATGACAATAATATGAATACCATCTGGCATTCACGCTGGGCCAGTGGTCCGACGGAATTTCCCGTTACGGTAACTTATGCTTTCAGGGATGTGGAGAAGATAGATTACCTGGTGTATAATCCTCGTCTGAATGAGACGAACGGAAATTTCCAGGAGATAGAAGTCTGGTACAGCCTGAAAGAACAAAACGGTTTTACGAAATACGGCGACTACGATCTGAAAGGCTCTTCCGCTCCGTCTACCATCACGTTTACCGACGGCTTATTGAATCCCGATTCGATTCGTTTTGTCATTCATTCCGGTGTGAATAACTTTGCTTCCTGTGCCGAGATGCAGTTCTTCCGTAAACGGGATGCCGATCCGAATCATGCGATATTCGCCGATGAGGTATGGACGAAATTGCAACCGGGTACAACGCAGGCAGATGTAGACGCTTTGACGAATCCTTTCTGTAAATTATTGGCTCAACGCTTGTTGGATGGTACTTATGATACCAAGTATCGGGTGGCTGATTACGCTTGTTATCTGCATCCTTCAGTGCTTTCCGACCGCTGGAACGCACCCGGTAAACTATATGACCAGATGGAAGGAGTGACGGGTATCAACATCACCAAAGGAAAAACAGCTGTCATGGTTTCCGGTATTCCGGACGGGGTAAATGTACAACTCAAGGTGATGGCTTGGTTTGCTAAGGAACTTAATAATGAAGGTGTAGGTGGCGGACCGGCCATGACAACGTATGCCCTTCATAACGGTATGAATGTTATTGAGTATACGTCCGACTTCGACGGTCTGGCTTATATCGCTTATTATGTTCAGGAAAATCCCGAGAGTTACCCCGATATACGGGTTCATTTCGTGAATGCACAGGTGAATGGGTATCTTTCACCGGAAAAGACGAACGAGGAGATGTACGAACTCTGTGCCAATGCTGTGAATGCATGTATGGACGTGGTAGGAACAAAGGTGCATTCCGTATGGACATCCAAGGGATTGCGCGATTATTGCAAGGCTTCCGATAACACATCCTTGGGGTATCGCCAGTACATGAATGTGCTTGATTCGCTAATCGCATGGGAGCACGAGCTACTGGGATTTGAAAAGTATAAGAGCGTACCCAAAAACCATACGATGGCCTATGTGAACTATACGTATTACATGTTCCAAGGAGGTTACGGAGTCTCTTTCATGTATAATACGGAATCGCGTGTGCTGAACTGCCGCCAGTTGATGTATAGGGATGATGATGCTATTTGGGGATTGAGCCACGAATGGGGGCATCAGCACCAGATGCATCCTTACTTCTGCTGGGCCGGAATGAGTGAGGTGACGAATAACCTCAATTCCTATTATAATATCATGCACATGGGGTATTATCGCTCCGATAAGATTAATAATTGGAATCCGGCACGCAATCATTTTATTAAATATCAGTATGCCTTTACACCGACGAATGGGGACGATGATCCGTACAACCAGCGTAGAAAAGCGGTAGAGAATGCGGCGCACTACAGTTTCAGTCCGAAGTTGAAAGCCTTGAGCGAGGAGATGGCACAGTACACGAGCAGTATTCCTTCGGCTGAAAAGAATCCTGCACATGCTGTGGGTATCACTGAGGTCGGTGTCAGTGAGGTATTGTGTCCGTTCATTATGCTCTATAACTGGGCAACGTTGACAAAAGGCATGAAAGATTTCGGACCGGATATGTTCGAGGCGTTGCGTCAGACGGATAATGAGAATGGATCGCAGATAGAAAAGCAGGGCGAAGTGGATAAGTATGAGTTGATTGCCAGCGCGCAGAATAATAATAAGAATGGTAAACTGGCCGTGTTGCGGGAGAAATATCCTGAATCCTGCTGGGTGACGGATAATTATATCACGGAGCAGTATTGCGATCGTTGGGACAACAGCGCTCCTTACATATTTAATTATGTCCGTAAGGTGTCTCGCCTGACGGGTTATAACCTCTTCCCGTATTTTGACCGGTGGGGCTTCTTGCGTCAAGTGGCACTTCGCGTGGGAGATTATGGTGAAAAGTCCATTTTGATTACCCCTGAGATGTATCAGGAATTTAAGGCGGATATGGACGCTTTGGTTGAGAGTGGCGAATTGAAGGTTATGCCGGATGGAATGGTAGAGGAAATCTCTAACACAAGAGATATAAACCTTCAGGATGATATAATTTTCCCAACACCGGATATTCCGAACTGATAGGACATACCGATTTATTCCGTATTTCGGGAATACTAATTGCAAAAGTCGTCTGTTTCAAAAGAACGGACGACTTTTGTCTTATAACAACCTCCGGCGTGCGCGCGTCCGTACGCGTGCGCGTAAGGGGAGTTGCGCACCGGATACCCCTTTTACCCTTTCGTTTTAGGGTGAAAATGCAAGGAAACACGAGGTCAAACGGAGGCTTTCTGCTTCTTGGTTCCTTGGTCTCGAAAGCAAAGTTATAGGGGTAACGCCATGGAGCAACAGACGAACGGTGCCGGATGTATAGCGGTTTGTTCAGCGGTTTGTTCGGACCGTTATGGTACGATCCGGCAAAAAGAAGGGAACGTACAGAAACAACGATCCCGTATCTCCTTTCGCGTATGGAAAGCAAAAACGGGATGGGATATGCGTGCGTGGGCTTATTATTTCCTGTCTAGGAAGCGGATCGGCGTACCTTTGTCGTTGTAAACGGTTTGCCGAATCGTTCTGTAGGAACAAGGAACGGCATTTCGGGTGAGCTCCGGTACATTATAGCTTTTCAGCAAGACGGTATTCTGCTCGGGGTCGGCTTGAGGTAGCAAAAAGGCTTTATGGCCTTGTCCTTTTGTGTCAAAATAAGCCAAATAGATGCGGGTATAGTTGCCGTCGTCGCGCCGGCTGGCAAATACGATCCATCGCCCGTTGCTGCTCCAGGTGTGATAGCTGTCTGCATCCGCGCTGTTGACGGCAGTAAGGGGATAGGGCGGCTGGTCGGTTTGAAGATCTTTTACCCACAGGTCTGCGCTTTTGTGCCAAATATGGAACTGACCGTAATCCCCTTGGGTGAAGAGTAGCCATCGTCCGTCGGGACTGATACGGGGCACCGAAGCGCTTTGTCCTTCGGCAGCACTGTTTATGACCGTTTCCGGTTTACCGAAACTTCGGCTTTTTGTGTCGAAGGAAAGCCGCATGATGTTATATTTCAACTGAGTGTAATTCTCTAATAGGTAGCGGGTACGCATGGAATCCGGGATAGAATGCATAGTAGGCGGGAAAGCACTGCAATAATACAACATATCGCCTGTCGGGCTCCAGCAGGGAAAGGTTTCCAAAGCGTCGTTGCCGCGCAGAATTGTCTGGACCGTCCGTTGTTCGGTATCATAAAGCAGCAAGTCGCTGGCTTCATCCAGTACTTCTATTTTTTCGGGGTGTTTCATGTGGAAGGCCTGGCCGGTTTTGTTGGTGGAAAAGGCCACTAAAGGCAAATGAGGGTGCCAACTGGGATATACGCCGGCTGTCAAAATCGAATCGTGCTTAATTTGGATTTTTTCTATTTTACCGTCACGTGCGATAAGGGTGCCCCCATGATTGCCACGGATATGGAAAAGCATGCGGTTGGCATCATAATGCTGGTAATTGTGGCAGTTCACACAATGATTGTTATCCGAATCATATACCCGATTGTTCTCATATAGGGTGGTAACATTGAAATTGGTAAGGTTACGTTGGTAAAGACCTAATTGTCGGTACAGTTCGTATCCCGGTTCAATGAGACGATAGGATAAATATGCGTCGATAGGTTCGGCGGCTACTTTTAATGTGTAATCCTGATATTTGATCCATCCGCTAGGGCGCAGGGCATAGAGGCTGGCTTGTAATGTTTTCCCTGCGTTTTGTTGTAATAAGCGTCGCCAGACTATGCTGTCGATCTCTATGGTACCGTTTGCATCTGCCGATGCTTTCAAAAATCCCGGTTCTCCTTGCAGTCGCAGGATGAAGTTCGTTGCCGTTTTGTCCTGCACACGGAAATTAAGCGGTGCTATATTGACAGGTATCGTGATGTCCGTGTAGTCGGGATATAGAGAGGCCTTCTCTTTGACTTGCGTATAAGTATCGGGAATGCGTACCTCGGAAGAACATCCACAGGATAAACACAGGATAGCCATTCCGGTAGTAAAGACTTTAAAAGACCGGTGTAGAACGGAGTGCAGTGATAGCTTTTTCATTAGTTTACGCCTTTATGATCGATCGACGAATGGTCGGTTTGTCGGGTTGCTTCTTTCAGATTCCCGAAATAATAGTAGAAAGGATAATATCCCTGATAGGCGGGGAACAGCTTTTTGGCGTGACCTTTACGGTCGGAAACATATGGACGTACGTCTTGTAAGAACCCGCGATAGCGTGTTACTGTCATTTCATTACCGGGAAATGTTTGGAGCAACGTCGGTTCTTTGTGGGCCCGGATGGCTATGGCATCCGCTATGTTTTGTGGCAAAACAGTGCCAGCCAAGGGAGCGCAGCGCATCAATGCCTCAGGCAACATTTTAGAATAGAGACAGGCGGCGATGCTGTTTTGTAAAGCCTCCAGCGACCGCCCTTCGAGCAAAGCTACGTTATATCCTAAAAATAGCGGTTCGCGGAATTGTGTGTGGAAAGCATCGTTAACCGGTTCAACCTTGCGGATCCGTTTGGTTTCGTCGGCTTGCTCCATATGCTCGGGGTGTTCGGCCAGATCATTATAGTCTTTGACAAAAGAGGTTTCGAATGGTGTCCGACTTAAAATGTGTAGGTATTTCCGTGCTACTTCTGCTTCACCGTTTAGTAAAGCTATTTGCGTCAGCCTTTTCAGCATGTGGCAAGTCGGACCTTCCATGGTAAGGTGTTCGATCGCATTACGATTGGCAGCCTGTAACAGTCCTGCGTAGTAATTGCCGTCGGTTAGATACAAATCGGTCCCTATATCCTTTTGGCCGGTTCGGTTGTGGAGGAACAATTCTTCAAAGTCGTATCGGATATCGAATAAATGTTCTGTGACCTGTCCGGTTTGCGTCAGGGCGATGGCGTATAACGCTGCCATGGGACGACAGGATAATTCGGCGTGTTTGTGTGCGGTTCGGATGATTCCGTCCCAATCTTGTTCGTCCATCTGTCGTTGCATGTGTGCCGTTGGCCGTACGTATGGACGGCATGATGTAGAAAGGATGATGGCACAAACCACGGGAAGCAGGCAGGAAATAAGTCCGATTCGATTTTGCCGGGGGCTTTCGTCGGTGGGAAGGGCAATGAGAGACGGCATTGTCTTTTTGCTAAAAGAACGAATAAAAAGGCTTTGTATGGTTAAAACCGTCAATACACAAATCGGTATTCCCATGATCATACCGGTTTCATGCTGATAATAAATATCGAACCCGTAGTAGGCCAGACATCCCAGATATATGCCGGCCGGTACATATTGCAAAGGGCGCCAGCGGGGAGACAATCGCAAGGAATATCCGGTAAGCCAGCAAATCAGGCTGAGCATGAGGGCTAAAACTCCTCCGCCCAGTATCGGGTAATGAAAGAGGGATAATAATGCCCTTCCGATGATCCAAAGCGGGCCGTAGGGACGATCCCATACAAATTGCATGAGGGTGGCATCCGGGGCAAAAAAGCTGTATTGCTGAGCGGTATATAAAACGTCACCGTACCATATGCCTGTGAAGAACCACGTAAACAGAAAAAAGACGACCGGGACAGGTAGCAACGGGAACCGCTTGGCGCTTGAACTCTTCCGAACGCTCTTCGACCGTTCGGAAGATTGGCTTCGTGCTACGCCCGGAGCCTTTTTCGTGTGTTTGGGAGCAGACATGCTTTGCGTGGTTTTATTTTACAATTACTTTCTTACCTTCGATCAGATAGATCCCTCGTGTCAGGTCGCGAACTTCCGTTATGCCGGCTGGTATGTCCAGTTGGCGTACGGCTATTCCGGTCGTGTTGTACAGCGTGGTATGAAGCGCTTGCGATGTTTCGATGAGAATACGTCCTTGTCCGCCAATTACAGACAGGATACTGCGGGCGTTTTCTACTTTTACGCTGTTCAGTACATTTTCTATGTCATATTGTTGATCCAGATAAGCCAGACGTTCCTGAATCCACTTCCGTATAAAACGATCTTCTTCTTCGAAGTCCAGATAACCTGCGTCTGATTTCACCCACGTATTTATTTCACGTTGGGCGGCACCGCTCATGGCAAACAGGTCTTTATAGCGAGTAAAGCGTGCTGCCAGGCTGTCCTCATGGAAGGGGCCTTGGCGCAACAGGGCATATCGTAAAGCAAGTGAATCCGTCCAGTTATGGTAATCCAGCTCTTTCAGTCGTTTGTATAGTGTCAATTCACCGTGTTCATAATTCCAAAGGAAGTCTACGAAATTCTGCTGTGCTCCCGTATAATAGGCGGAACCGTCCCAACGGCGGCCCCATGTGCCGTCCAGATCCCAAGGGGTCAGGCAGAGGCGTACGGCTTCCTTGCCTAATCCAATCGTATTCTTATTGTTGCGGTTGTAACAATGCCAGTACATATTCTTGCCGTGGTTGTCCGTTGCCAGAATAAGTTCTATCAACAGGTAATAATCACGTACCAACGGCATATCGAAAAATTTATCTACATTAGTCTTGAAACTGTTTTTCGTGGCAGAGGCTACAAAATCGACGGCATTATACAGCGGGGCCCAGTCGATGGCTTCGCCGTCTTCCAAATCGGGGTATTTCACTTCCCATGAATCCCATGTCATGCTCGTGTTCTTGTAGGCGTCGGGATGAGACATCGGGTAATAGCGGCTCCCCATGTGATGTCCCATCAATACGGAATAGCTCCATTGTGTACTTTTATACAGACATCCGCGTACCGGACCATTTTCCGTATCGGTGGCCTTGTATTTCTTTAGTTTCAGCTGCTTGCGGTCTATTTTCTCCGTCATGCAGTAGATGCCGTTGTACTCTCCGTTGAGCAATACTTCTACGAATTGTCCTCTTGTTCCGTTGACCATCTTCGGTTCCAGCGGTTTATAGTAAGGAGCTGCTGCGAAGTCGTTCCACAGATCGGTGGTGACGCGGTTGCGCATGCGGCTCATGTCTACGGCGGCGGCGTCCAGAATCCAGTTGTTGTCCTCGCGCAGTCCCAGGAAGCTTACATCTTTGGAAACCAGATTTTCGTCCTGTATCTTTACGGCATAGGATTTCTTCGGTTTTCCCATGGCTGTTGCACCACGCCATCTCAGCTTGGCGTTATACAGTGTGTCTTCGTGCGTGGAGAACCACTGGTTTACGCGGATGCTTCCCTGCGA
This sequence comes from uncultured Paraprevotella sp., assembly GCA_910584955.1. GTDB lineage: Bacteria > Bacteroidota > Bacteroidia > Bacteroidales > Bacteroidaceae > Paraprevotella. Next base: position 10,458 of record CAJUDC010000007.1, read on the forward strand.
ATAGGTAGAACTGAAATAACCGTTGATTTCCACGATCGGCAGACTTGTAAACGTCAGTTTCGAACGGCTTATTTCTTCCTCTTCCTCTTTCAATACCAGCGTGTAGGTGCGTCCTCCTTCCACTTCCGTAAAGGTGTGGTCGGTACCGTTTTCTATGAGTTGGTCTTCTATATATAAGGTATAGCTCTCTCCGTCTTCTTTGGGGGCATATGTCAGTGTGGCGATGTAGTCATTACCTCCCATGCAGTCTTCGGGAATCGTGTGCATGTATAGCTTGTTCTTTTTGTCGTAAACGGGCGCTTTGTCGTTCAGGCGCAAAGTAATGAAATCCGTGATGATCCCTGTTTTTGTTTCTTTTTCTTTGACGACGTTACCGTCTGCGTCGCAGATGACGAACATCTCGTTATAGCTATACCCCCCGCCGGAGCTGTATGTACCTACCATATAGGAGCCCGAACGTACGTTGAATACCTCTCCGGGAGCATCGGCCCGACGAATGATGTAATAGTTGTTGTAGGAATCGAATTCCCATTCGGAGTTGCTGCCGTCCGGTTCATCGGTCAACCCGACATATCGGTGTGTTGCATCGTATATACCGTTGTAGGTGATGTATTGAAGGGTATGGGCGTTTTGGATGGTATAGTGGCCGTTGGTGGTGGCTTCTATGATCCAATACGCATCATCTGTCAGCGTGTTGTCCGTAGAATAGATCAGCGGGCATTGTGAATCGTGGTTAGCACCGGTTACAATGCCACCGTTCAGACCGTATTGACGGCAGGTCAGTTTATACGGAGTTCCTTTCTTGAAAGCGGGTACAGCCTGTACGGTTGTCAGTAGGTTAAGGAATAGAAAAAAGGTAATTAGTCTTCTCATAATTTGTCTAATAAAGGATATGCAAATATAAAGGATAATTTCTAGAAACGGATGGAAACAGCCGAAAATCTGATGCTGTGGTTTCGGCTTTTTTCGTTAGCGGTTTGCGTACGCCTTAGGTAAGGGTGAGGAATGTTTCTATTTAGGGACATGCGGAAGAACATTGGGGATGAAACAAGACTTTCGTTGCAGATAGAAAAAAAGAAGGCCGTCGCCTGTAGGCGCGGCCTTCTTTACCTATTCGGATTTTATCGTAAAATCGTCTGATTTACTTTACGGCTGTCTTCTGTCCGCCTACGAGGTAGATACCCTTCGGCAAGCCCTTAGTAGCCGTTGCTGCCTTCACGTTCTTGCGAACCAAGATACCGGTAGTGGTATATACGTCTACCGTGCCCTTGTTTACGTTGGCAACTGCATTGCGGATGGCGTCAACGATGTCTGCGAAATCTTTTTCGGTCGGGATGATGGTTGTTTCGTTCTCAGCCTCGCCCAGTTTCGTGTCGATCAGGTTGATGTATGCACTGTTTCCACTGAAGTTGCGTTTACCGGTCAATGCTTTTACGAACGGACCGTTTTCACCGACCTCAATGACCATGTGGTTCTTTTCTGCCGTAACACCGTAGTAACCGCCTACCATATAGTCGCTCTTCAACGGAGTGCCCTGTATTTCGTTACCGAAACGGAAAGTTACATTCAATGTGTCAGCGGCTGTAGCGTCGCCCGTATTGTAATCTTCGGTTGTACCGGCCATCAGGATGAACGGTTCGCCGGCAGGCATAACACCGTCGCCGTCTTCTGCGATGTCGTACAAGCTCAAGTGATCTTCAGAGATACCGCTGATACGATACATGGAAGCACCGTCAACTTCAGAGATTGCGATCGGGTAGCATACCATGTAAGGATAACCGAGACGCATCGTCCAGCTAGCATACCCTTCTACTTCTTCTGCTACTTCGTCTACTTCGTGGATTTCCCACATAGAGTTCGTACCCAGTTCTGTTGTCGGCCAGCCTACAAGTACCTCACCGGCGGCCTGAGCGTGGAGCGGGTTGATGTGCGTGTTGTCCAAACGATAGCCGTCGATGCAGAAGCAACCGTAGCCTTTGACACTGGTCTTGAACTGAGCCGGAGTCAATGTCTGAGTAACCTTAACACCTGAACCTGCAGCGTTCATGTACAGACCGGTAGCTTTGTTCTGGATGGCATAAGCCGTATCGCCTAATGCGATGAAGCGCCACAATGCCATATCCTGGTTGTCAATCTCGTCGAAAACGCGCATGAAACTTTGTGTACTACCTTGTTTAGCCTCCTGAGGATCGCCGTCCAATGTGATGGACTTGCCGGACATACCGTTAAGGTTGCCACCGGTCATCGTATAGTAGTCGGACGGGAACGTCAGTGTATACCACTTTTCAGTAGAGATCGGGTTAACCTGAGCCATGAATGCGTCGTAAGCTGCGTTCAAAGCTTCCGTAGTTTCAGCCAAAGAAGTCTGCGTGTAAGCACCGCTTTCGATCAAGCCTTCTGCCTGTTCCAATACGGTTGACAACGTTTCTTCTTCCGTAGTACCTTCAGGATACTGTCCGGGGTTAGTACCGTAAACGATACCGCCGGCAATGGTGCTGGCTTTGGTGATGGCTGCTTTCAACTCTGTCGGGTCTGCCAATTCGGCAACGAATGCGTCGATGGCTGCCTGCAATTTGTCGATGTCGGCCTGTGTAGCGGTTTCAATCGCTGCGGCTTCGTCGATGGCTGCTTTCAGTGCTGTACCTACTTCGCCCATTTGAGCCAATTGACAGTCGGGCTCCAAGCCGGAGAAGAGTTGGAATTCACCAATAGCAAAGAAGTATTGTCCATCACATTGTCCATTGTTCGGACCTGTCAAAGTTACTGTCCAACGTACGTACTTAGCCGGGAACGGCAATTCGTATTCCAATGAAGTATAGGTCGGGTTATCAGCCGTTACGCTCATACCGGTAACATTGGCTACAGTTGTCCAGCTTTCGGCCAGCAATGTGTCGGCACCGGCAGGAGCAATAGCGATCGTTACGTCTTTCGGGCTGTTGTTTGAGCTGATAGCCTGAGATACACGACGAGTCCAAGTGAAACTGATCGGTTCGGTAATTTCTTCGTTCATCGTTAACTGCAGGAAGTGCGGTTCGTCAGGACCACTGCCCCAGCAGGAGTGGAAGTATGTTTGAGGATCGTTGTCAAGCAGAGCCGGATAGCCGCCACCATCGGCGTTACCCCATGCGTTCTGGCTGGCATTGGACCATATCTGGTCGGGCGAAGTAAGCTGCGGTTTGAATACGGCTGCAACATTATATTTGCGAACGGCTTCTGTCAGCAATTCTGCCAATGTGTTGTTCAACTTGGCCTGCTGGCTGGCTTCTGTGATCTTGTCCAACTCTTCAGCGTCCAATGCTTCTACGAACCATGCACTAGCTGAATTTGCACCGGCGTTCCACAGCACGATGTTGCTGGCTTGACCAGAACCTGCGCTATGACCGTTGGCGTGCAGCGGAGTTTCCGGATCCTGCATGCAGATGTGATACTGGGCGTCTTCGCTCAACGGTTTGAACGAGATGTAGTTGGTGGATTCCTCAGCCATGGTTACCTGGCTGCTGGTAGAACCTGTCAGGAAGTACTTCTGCGTATCCATGTTCTTCACTGTCCAAGTGTCTTCGCCCTGCTTCTTGATTTCCCATACCTGGTTGAGCGCTGTAGAGTCTATGGTCTGCCACATGGCGTTGTTGCCGGTAGCATACATAGCTTTCTTCACACCCTGTACAACGGTAAAGGCTGTGTTGGCGCTGACCAGACGGAAATAGCCTTCGCGCATGGGCTGCACGTCGGATTTCAATACGGCCTGGTAAGCAGCATCCAGTTCGGCATACTTGGCGGTGCAGGCAGCCGGATCACCTTCTGCGTCACCGTCTTCTACAAAGTCATAAGTCTCTCTGAAGATTCTGTAGAGATTGTCTACCACTTCGACCGGACGGTTACCCGGGTTGGTACCTCCGATGAATGAAGGAATATCGGTTACGTTCTCGGCACTGGTCGGAGACGGATAGAAAGAGGCTTTTTCTACTTCAAGCAACAATTCGATCAAATCGTTGTACGGATCCTCGCTGCTTGTTACGCTGTAAACCTGCCACCATGTAGCCCAGTCGTTGTAACTGCACATATCGGGGGCGCTGTAAGCCTGATTTAAAGCTATGATGTTTTCATCGGGAGCCTGACCGAGCAACATCCATGAGTCGGTGGGGACTTCGCGGTCTCCCTTGTACTTCATGATTTCCGCTCCTTCTTGGGCGCTGACAAATGCGATAGCATAAGCCTCGGCCTTGTTCTCCGTCAACTCCAACGCTGTAACGATAGAACCGTCATCATTGTCTTCGTCGAATTCACCGGCTTTAACGTAGCCGCCGTTGCGAACGTTCTTCAGATAGAAAGCCGGCTGACCGCTGATGGTTACTTCCGAAGCTTCCAAAACGAATACGTCGCTGGAAGTCGGGGTTTCGCTTTCGGTGTAAGTGAGGCTGCCTTTGCGGCTGGAAACCCACTTGGAACCGTTGTTACGTATACCTTCAAGGTTGAAGATCGAACCGATGAACACCTGATCGCCTGCGGCAACCGATGTCTTCAGATCTCCTAACGTAACAGCTGCGTGCACTGCATTGACGCAGCATAGCAACGCCAATGTGAGAAAGAAGTAAATTTTCTTCATCTGTTTTTGTTTAAAGGGTTATAAAAATGTGTTGACTTATAAAAACGGGGCTAATTTAGTGTTTAAAATTCGCATTCGAATACAAAACGGAAGAATATTTCCTATAATTTTGCATTTATTAACGAAAAGGAACTGCCTGTTAGACGTTCCTTTTCGTAAGGTTGGGTTACAAGGGGCGGGCAAGCTTGCGAAGAATCGCCAGCCAGCGATCGCCCAATTCGTTTTTGCGCCGGATGTGTTCCCGTACTTCCGTCACGAACGGATTGTTTTCGAAATCTCCTCTTACTTGTTCGAAATCGGCTTCGGCCGTGCGGGCGCTTCCGTCGAAACCGAAACCCGTTTTGGCCGAAAGGGAAAACTCTTTCCGGGCGTCTTCGTATAGCATTTCGTCGATGGCGGTTACCGACGTTTTCCATGTCCCGATAATCTGCATCAGGTGGTCCAGTGTGATCTTCCCGTGTTCCAGACCGTAGAACGAGAGCATCCGGTCGTAGGCCCATGTCCATTCGTAGTCGTAATACCGGCGGTGCAGTTCGCCCAGCAGGCGGTTGACTTCCTCTACCGAAGCCGTCTCGCCGCTCTCAATCCGGTTCAGCAGTTCCGTCACGCAACTCTTGGGGGCGATCAGCCCCGACAGGTCGATCCATTCCCCTTTGCCATGCGGTTCGGTTGGCGGCAGGGAGGCCAGCAGCGTTTCGGCATCGGTACAGTCGGCCTGTTCCAACCGGCTGATAAGCGAGTTGCCCAAAAACTTATTTGCCGCCAGCTCATACAGCCGTATCCCCCGGTTCAAGGCATGATGGCTTATCTGTGCGCTCTGGTAAGCGTAGGTGTCGGAGGTTTCGCCGGCCAGCGCTTTCAGGTCTTTCAGGATGCGGATGCCCCGGAACATCTTGGCCAGCGTGTACGGGCTCAGCAGATTGAAATTCACGTAATCCAGTTGCTTGTCCGGTTTTCTTCCGTCGCGTCTGGGCCATTTCCGTGCGTCGCGTATCGTACCTACGCTGCGCAGGTTTACGGCCGGCACCAGATGGGTGACGCCTTTTTTCTCGATCAGATAGGAGAAAGGCAGGTCCGATGTGTCGGGGTTGCTTGTATGACGGCCCATGACGAGCGAGAAGGCGCCGATACGCGCCGGCCACAGGATATAGGAATCCGAGGAGGTCTTGGCCCCCCGTTCCAGCGCTCCCTGGTGGATGGGGCCCAGTTTGTACATATGGTTGCTTTGGTTGGAGCCAGATCCGGCGTTCATAAACGAGAACATGCCTGCGATCAGCAGGGTGGATTTGTGGTGTGTCACGGTGAAAGGACCGGCAAAGATGGCACAGGCCTCGCCGTTTTCTTCCTGGCAGTTACAGAAAAACAGCGAGTCGGAGGCCGAATAGCCGTGCCCCAGCGTGCACGCCTGGCCTACGTAGCACCGCGAAAGGGTGGTGCAGTCTTCCACCCGGCTGCCGTCCTGCACGATGAAGTCGTCGCAGATCACTCCGTAGCCGATGTGCACGGGGGCTTCCGGCCGGCTGTTCAGCGTCCCGTTTTTCAGACGGCCCGCCCCTTCTATCTGGCAGCAAGGGCCTATATATACATTTTTAATATAGCCGGCATCCACGATGGTGCAGTCCGGGCCGATGAAGCCGCGTGCGGAGCGTCGGGATTCGGCATAGGCGCCCGCCATCTTTTTCAGGCGGTCCACCACGTGAGGCCGATGCCGGTACATGGCTTCGATGTACGCCTCGTGGGCCGACAGGCGGTCGTGTATCGTCACTTCGCGGCCTCCCGTCTCGTTGAGTACCGCCACTTCCACGCCGTTGCCGAACGTGCTTTCTCCGTCGGTCAGGATGATGTCTACGTTTTCGATGAAACAGCCGGCGCTGATGTCGTAGTTGGCAATATAGTTCTTGATGTTCTCGATGCAGCAGTCGTCGCCGACGCTCACGTTGTGCAGGGTGGCGTGGAACAGGCCCGCGTGTTTGGCGATGCCGCCCGGCATGTTGAAGCTCTTTTTAAATTTCCCCAGTCGTATCTCGCCCGAGAAACGCGTGTGCCGCACGTATTTCAAGTCGATAGCGGGATGCACCTGTACGAGGCCCCAGTCTGTGGCCGAGCACGACTGACGTTCCAGTTGTGCGATTTCTTCCGTGTTCAGTTGTCGATAATCCATCTTTTTACTCTCTGTGAAATATTAGGTTGTTTTTTTGACAGGAAAACTTTTTTATTTACTATCTTTGCTCATTAAACGGAGAATAAAGCCCGTTGTTATGCAGAACTTAATTTTTTTAACTTATCATTAATCATTAACCTAATAGTCAGTATTATGGGAAAAACTCAAAAAAACTTTGCCACGGCCCTGGCATTTGTGGGCCTGTTCTTCTTCGCCATCGGCTTTGCGCTGGGCATCAATTCCTTCCTGATGCCGGTGCTGGAAAACGCCATGAAGCTGTCGGCTGTGGAGTCCAATCTGCTTCTGGCGGCCACTTTCGTGCCGTTCCTGCTGTTCGGTATTCCGGCCACCAAGTGTATCGAGGCCATCGGCTACAAAAAGACCATGGCTCTCTCTTTCGTACTTTTTGCGGCGGCTTTCGGTCTGTTCATTCTGGCTGTGGATACTTTGTCCATCATCTGGTTCCTGGTGGCTTCCTTTGTGGCCGGTGCGGCCAATGCGGTGCTGCAGGCTTCGGTCAATCCCTATGTGACGATCCTCGGTCCGCTGGAGAGCGCCGCTCAGCGCATTTCCATCATGGGTATCTGCAACAAGTTCGCCTGGCCCACCACTACGGTGTTTATCACGCTGGTGATCGGCAAGAGTGTGGACCAGATCGCTATGGCCGATCTGTATACGCCGTTTACGATGATTGTGGTGATCTTCGTCGTATTGGGTCTGGTTGCCCTTATGGCCCCGCTGCCCGAGGTGAAAGCCGCCGGTGAGGATGCTTCGGATGATACGGAGAACGCTACGGCATGTGCGTATGCCGAAGGCAAGACGTCCATCATGCAGTTCCCCCACTTGCTGCTCGGCACGCTGGCGCTGTTCCTGTATGTGGGTGTGGAGACGATTTCGCTGGCCACGGCTCAGGGGTATGCCGCTGCGCTGGGGCTGGGGGATTCTTTCACGTTCCTGGGCATGAGCATCCAGTACGGCTACATTCCTTCGTTCGGTATGATTGCGGGTTACATCGTGGGAGCCACTTGCATTCCCCGCGTGCTGAGTCAGGCCACGGCCATGAAATTCTGTGCCCTTATCGCCATCGTCGGTTCGGTGATGGTGGCTGTGGCGCCTGCCGAGACCTCCATTTACTATATCTTCCTGATGGCGCTGGGTTGCTCGCTGATGTGGCCGGCCCTGTGGCCGTTGGCTATGGCCGATTTGGGTAAGTTCACCAAGGCCGGTTCGTCGTTGCTCACGATGGCTATCGCCGGTGGTGCCGTGATGCCTTTGGTGCGCGGTTACGTGCAGGATATGACCGATTTCCAGACCAGTTACTGGATCTGTCTGCCTTGCTTCCTGTTTATTTTGTATTACGGTGTAGCCGGTTATAAGATTCGCAAGTAATCCCCCTGCGGGATGTTCCCTCACGGGGCTAAGGTCTCCCTTCGTCTGGTATCGTGCAGACGGAGGGGGGGTTACGGGTTGCAGGCGGAAATTTCACCGGGCGCCGGAAGAAAAAGGTCTTCCGGCGCCCGGTGTGTTAACATCAAACTGTGAAGTGTGCAAAACAAAGTGTGTTGGGAACAAACGGTGACGTGAACCGTACGGACGATGACGTGTTTTTCAGTTTTAGGGCACCCCCGGACGACTTCCGTTACCGGAAGAACAGATAATACCAGTAGGTGCCGGCACATTGTCGGGCCAGCTCGTCCATGCGTCCTTCTTGTTGCAGGTGCAGGCAGCGACGCCATTCCTGTACGGTCTCCATCGGAATAAGAAATTTTTCTTTCCATTGCGGGCGGCTGTCGGCAAAGAGCGCCAATGCCTGTGCGTATGGGGCCGGAAGCGGCTGTCCGGCATATTGCGGATTCAGCTCCATGAGGCGGGCGAATTTCTCCGGGCGCTTTTGCAACAGGAACGTGCAGAGCAGATAATCCAGTAGCTTCCGGTTGGACGGATCGTGTTCCAGTGCGTTCACCCATTCCGCATCGAGTGGCAGCGCGCCTGCGAAATTACGGCTGCGCGCGGGGATGCTGTCCGTTTGTTGCGGTTGTACCGGTAACCTTTGCAGGCGATCGTACCTTTCGGAAAGCCAACGGCTGTGTGTGGCCGTACGCTCCAGCAACGCCATATACTGGCGGGCCAATTGCCGTTCGCCCGCCTCCAGGGCGGCGTCGGTCTGTTGCCGGATCGAACGCATGGAGCGGCCTTGGGGTGATAGTACGCCGCCTTCGAATGCCTGGTGAAAAGCTTCGTCGGGCTGTTGCAGGTTTTTATAAAACAGTGCGTTGAAAAGGCAGGTCTTTGGGGTGAAAATGTGGCGGAACAAAAACTGTTCGGGCTGGGTGATCGGATACGACAGCCATCGTTCGGGCAATGTTCCCCGGCCCGATTCGGCCAGCAAGGCATAGCGCAGGCTCATCGGATCGGCGTTGAAATCGCTTCCCTCGGTCAGCCGGAGCACCTGCTCCCAGTCGGCTGCCTCGGCTGCCTGTTCCAAGGCAAAGAACTGTTCCTGCTTTCGCTGTTCCTCGTTTGTGAGCAACAGGAGCGGAGCGGCAACCGCGATGGCCAGGCCGAGCCATTGCAGCATGCGTGTCGGCCGATGATACGGTTTCCGGCGATGTAGCGCCAGACCGGCAACAGGTATCGCCAGTGCGATGTAAAGCCATGCCGGTAGGGTGTCGGTTGCTCCGCCCGTGTAGCGGACAGCCGGAGGAACGAATGCCACCTGTGTGCTCCATAACGCCGGCAATGCTGCCGACAGGAGCCATACGACGGCGGCCAGTATGCCGTTTGTACGGCAGCGGAACAGAAACACTTCCATAAACAGCAGTTCGGCACCGAGCAACAGCAAAGCCGGTTCGGCCACCAACAGGTAGCCGGCGGGCACCAGCAACAGCAGCGCTTGCCGCATCCATCGGCGCGATGTGGCGGCGTAGAGGGCGGCAAAGGTCTGCACGACAGCAGCCGTCCATGCCGCCCAGAGGACGGCAAACTGGAATACGGCCAACGCTATATATATAAATAAGGTGTAAATCGCCCCTAGGGGAAAGGAGCGGTTGCGACGCAGCAGCGAGAGCGAAGCCCCGGCACAAAGCAGGTGAAGCCCCGTGAGAAGAGCGGCTCCCGCCCAAGGCCAACGGAAAAACTGGATGAGGAAAGCCGTTGCCACATGGCCGGCTCCCGCCGGTTGATGCAGTGAAGAACCGATAAAGTCGGGTACGCAGGCAAAGAACCCTTCGGCTTCCGTGTTGTGCAGGGTGGCCGGAAACAGCCAGACGGAAAGGACGTAGGTCAGTAAGGCGGTGACCATCAGAAAGCTTCCTTCGCTTGCCGGTATTTGTATCTTTTTCATAGTGAGCATTGGGTTTTCAAGGAGTGAATAACGATTCCGTCTGCGCCTGCGTCAGTTCCACCTCTCCGCCGATAAATTCGGGGATGTTGTACGAATCCGTGCGCAACGTGTTGTGTGTCGGGCTTTCCTGCGGCAGCAGGAACGGTTTCCCGAAGTTGCCGTTTGTGTCCATGTGGGCCAGGAAAAGCCGTGTGTGGCGTCCGTCGATCCGCCGGCTGCTGAACAACACCCACCGTCCGTTCGACGACCAGACGTGGTAGCTTTCCACATCCGCGCTGTTCAGTGCGGATGTGTCTTCGAACCGACCGGTCCGCAAGTTGATCATGCGCAGGTCCGCCTCTTTGTGCCAGATGGGAAATGTGCCGCAGGCCGCTTCGGTAAACAACAACCGGCTGCCGTCGGGCGAAAGACGCGGAAATGAGGCGCTTCCTCCTTGTATGTCAGGACTATACAAGGTGTCGATACGAGCACCCAACAGTCCTGTCGACGGATCGAACGGAACCCGGAGCAGCGCATATTTAAGGCTGTCGTAGGCTACAGGCATCAGCACCGGACGGGCCTGGCAGAAATACAGCTGGTCGCCTTCCGGCGAGAAAGCCGGAAAAGTCTCCCAGTGCAGGGAGTCCGTAAACCGCCGGTCGGTCAGTACCCGGTTCTCCTGCGTGTCGTATATCATCAGGTCCGATTCAATGTCGTACACCTCCACCTTGTCCCGGCTGCGGGCATAGAATGCCTGCACGGTGTTGTTGTTCGAAAAGGCGATGAAACGCCCGCCGGGATGCCAGTGCGGGTAAGTGCCTTTCATGCCGGGCGGCAGTTGTTCCAGATCCAGCCGGCGGGGCTTTCCTTCATGCACCCAGACGGTGGTTCCGTTCGGTCCGCGCTGATGGAACAGAAATTCCCGGGGTGAATAGTTGTGGAACGAGTGGCAGTTCAGGCATCGTTGTTCGTTGTGACGGTTGGTGACGATCGCCTTTTCCTCGAACGTTTCCAGGTTCCGCTGATAGATGCCCATGTGTTTCCATTGGCGGTATCCCGGCGGAATCAGGCGATAGGCAATCCACGGGTCAATGCTGTCGGTCGCTACATACAGCGGGAAAGCCGCGTAACGCACTCCGTCGGGGTGAAGGCGGTCCCATACCGACACGGTGACTTCCATCCGGTGCCCCCGGCTTTGTCGCAGGGCTTCCCGCCAGCGGTCGTGAGGGATGCGTATCTCGTCGTTGCCTTCCGCAGCGAACAACTGTTTCCCGTTGAGAGAAAAGTCGGCCCGGAGGTGCTCGGCTCCTGCTATGCCGAAGTTCGGCGGAGCGATGTTACAAGGCAGCGTGGCACTTTTGTAATCCGGGAAGATGTCGGGTTCCTGCTCTGATGTCTGCCGGGCTTCGCGCGGTGTGCAGGCAAATAGCCAGGCAACCATTCCGCCCAGGAGGCAGAGATACAGCGGTCGGGTTGGTTTCATGGTGTTAAACAGACTAAAAACATGACGCAAAAATACGGAAAAGAATAGATTTAATGGGGCGGACAGCCTAAAAAGAAAGGCCGCAGGCTCTTTTTTTGTATGCAGGGGCCGGCATACCGGGGAAAACGGCGGAAAATGCTTGCCGTCACCGGACGGACGACAAGTGCCGGCCCTATTCCCGCCTTCGGCCGCCGCGTTTCGAAAAAGAGGAGCACACCCGCCCCAAAGGGACTTCGGATAGCCGGAGCGGTCGGTCGGAAGGGCGGAGGAAGGACGGAAAAAAACTGTTTTAAGAGACATTATCTTTTTCGTATACAGGATTCACCCCGCTTTTTCGTATCTTTGTGTGTATGAATCGGAGTATGGTACGATGGGTGGGAACCCCCTGGGTATGGATGGCCCGCGTCCGTCACCGTTGCGGTTACGGCGTGCATTCCCCTTTTGCTTTCAATTTCATTACAGGGGTGGTGTATGAGCGGGGCACATATTATGCCTACCGGCAGCTCGACCGGCTGTACGGGCCGATGGTGCGTTGGTTGCATCTGCGTCCCCGCAAATGCGGTCGGTTGCTGTTTCGCCTGGCCAATTATGTACATCCGGCTGCGATTGTAACCTGGAGAGCTTCGGATACGGTGCGGGCTTGGCTGGCCGGCGGTTGTGCCGGAGCCCGTCTTGTGGAATGGCCGGCCGAGGGTGCGGGAAGTGCGGATCGGCAGGGAGGGGAAACGGCTCCGTTGCTGCTTTATCTGGAGGGCTATTCCGGTGCCGGTGCGGTGTACGACAGCCTGCGCTGCCGGCTTTCGGCGGGGTCGGTGCTGGTTCTTTCCGGTATCCGTCGCAGCGCTTCCGCCCGCCGTTTGTGGTGCCGGTTACAGAAGGATACGAACGTGGGGGCCATGTTCGATTTGTATGATTACGGTATCGTCTTCTTTGAGCCCTTACGAAACAATCAGCATTATATCATTAACTTTTAATATTCTGGAAGAAGATGAAAAAAAGTAATATCTATACCCGAACCGGCGATGACGGTACCACCGCTCTGGCGGGAGGGACACGGGTGGCCAAGACGCATGTGCGCCTGGAGGCCTACGGAACGGTGGACGAACTGAATGCACAGATAGGATTGCTGGCGGCGCTGGTAACCGATGAGGCCGATCGTGCCGATCTGACGGAGATACAGAACCGGCTGTTTGTGGTGGGGGCTTCGCTGGCCACCGATTCTGCGATGAAAGAACCGCGCCCCTCGGCTGTGCTCGACGAAGCGGCGGCGGAAAGTCTGGAACGCCGTATGGACGAGATGGCCGGGTTGTTGCCTCCGTGGCGCGGATTTACGCTTCCCGGCGGAACGCAGGCTGCTGCGCAGTGTCATGTGTGCCGCACGGTGTGCCGGCGTGCGGAGCGCCGTATCTGGGCGTTGGCCGGGGAGGCTCCGGTGGATCCGGCTCTGACGGTTTATATCAACCGCTTGTCCGATTATCTGTACGTATTGGCGGGTAAAATCAATTTTATGGCCGGTATGGAAGAAAAAATATGGCGTAAACCTTGATTTTATTGAAAATACTACTATTTTTGCACGCGTAAAAGAAAAACCGGTTTTCCGGTATCGAAAAAGGATTTAATAAATAAGCAAAGCTATGTATTGGACATTGGAATTGGCTTCTAAGTTGGAGGACGCTCCCTGGCCTGCTACGAAAGACGAATTGATTGATTATGCGATGCGTTCCGGCGCTCCGCTTGAAGTAATTGAAAACCTGCAAGAAATAGAGGATGAAGGAGAAATATACGAAACGATAGAAGACGTATGGCCCGATTATCCGACCAAAGAGGATTTTCTTTTCAACGAGGATGAATATTGACGCTTGCACCGGCTTTTAATACGATAAAACCCGACGGCCCCCGCAAAGATGCCGATTCTTTGCGGGGGCCGTCGGCGCTTTGCAGGAAGCTGTCGGGCGAAATCTGCTGCGGGCATACAATAAAAGACGGAAGAGAAAGTTATATAGACGACCGAACGGTGCTCCGGGCATACGCGGTCTGAAAGGAGAAGATGAAAAGACTGATATTGCTAGTAGGCCTGGCCGGAATGGCTGCCGCGCATGTTCGTGCTCAGTACGATGCCGCTTTCGGCAATTACTGGGCCTTGCAGTCGTTCTATAATCCTGCGTCCTCCGGTATTGACGGAATGCTTGATGTGCAGGGAGCTTACAGTATGCAGCTGACCGGTTTTGAGAACGCTCCGGCCACGATGTATGCCGGGGTAGACCTGCCGTTGTTTTTCCTGAGCCCCAAACATGGAGCCGGGGTGGGCTTTTTAAACGACAACATCGGTCTTTTCACGCATCAGAAGTTCTATCTGCAATACGCTTTCCACCAGAAACTGTGGGGCGGCCGGCTCAGCGGAGGACTGCGGGTGGGGTTCCTGAGCGAATCTTTCGACGGTTCGAAACTGGATGTGGAAACCAGTGGCGACCCTGCGTTTCCAACTTCCGAGGCGTCCGGGTCGGCTTTCGATCTGGATGCGGGTATCCGTTATACGCATAAACGCTGGTATGCGGGCTTTTCCGCTATGCACTGTACGGCGCCTACGGTGATGCTGGGCGAAGCCAAAGCCAATGAACTGAGTATCTCTCCCGTATTTTATTTGACCGGCGGGTACAATATCAAGTTGAAAAATCCGTTATACATTATATATACGTCGGCTATGCTGCGGAGCGACATGCAGGCATGGCGGGGGGATATGACGGCGCGGGTGGCCTATCACGGCAGCAAACACCAGTTGTATGGCGGTGTGGGATATAGTCCGACTAATTCGGTGAGCTTGCTCGTTGGCGGTGATTTTCACGGTGTCAGTCTGGGGTACTCTTATGAGATGTACACATCGGCTATCGGAGCGCTCAGCGGCACCCATGAACTGACCATCGGATACCAAGTGGATCTGAACCTGTTTAAAAAAGGAAAGAACAAACATAAAAGCGTAAGAATATTATAATGAGAATGAAGTGTATATGGACAATAGCCTGTGTGGCGGCCTGCGCGGCATTTATGGCCTGTATGGGGCCGAAGACCGCATCGACGGCTGCAGGAGGCGAATTGACCGGAGTGCGCGGGACGGCTTACAGCGAGCCTACGCCTTACGGCATGGTGGCTGTTCGCAAAGGTTCGCTTCGGGTAGGCTTGCAGGAGAACGACACCTTGTGGGGCACTGAATTCCCGGCCAGAGAAATCTCGGTGGACGGATTCTGGATGGACGAGACGGAAGTGACCAACGCCAAATACCGTCAGTTTGTGTGCTGGGTGCGGGATTCCATTATCCGCGAGCGCCTGGCGGATCCGGCATACGGGGGAGACGAGACGTACAAGATAGAAGAGGATAAGTACGGTAATCCCGTAACGCCTCATCTGAATTGGAACAAACCCATTCCCTGGCGTAAACCCAATGAAGACGAGGCGCGTGCTATAGAGAGCGTGTATGTGACCCATCCCATCGACGGGACCCGGATGCTGGACGCCGCTCAGATGAACTACCGATATGAGATTTATGATTATGCGGCGGCGGCTCAACGGAAATACAGGCTGAATCCCGAGGAAAGGGATCTGAATACGGATCATGCCGTGGATACGGAGCGCCAGATCATGATTTCAAAGGATACGGCGTATGTGGACGATGAAGGTCGGATTGTCCGTCAGACGATTACGCGTCCGTTGTCCGGGCCTTACGATTTCCTGAATACGTATATTGTCAATGTGTATCCCGATACGACTTGCTGGGTGAATGATTTTCCCAATGCGGACAACGAGCGTTATATGAAGCTGTATTTCTCCAATCCGATCTACGATGACTATCCCGTGGTGGGAGTGACTTGGGAACAGGCCAACGCCTTTTGCAACTGGCGTACGGATTACCTGCTTCGCGGATTGGGCGGTGCGGCGCGACAAATACAGCGTTACCGGTTGCCTACGGAAATAGAGTGGGAATATGCGGCCCGGGGAAAAGAAGGTAACCCGTTCCCGTGGGAAGCCAAGGAAGTGAAGAGCGACAAGGGGTGCTATTATGCCAATTTTAAACCCGACCGGGGAAATTACACGGAAGACGGTAGTCTGATTACTTCCAAGGCGGGAGCCTATTCGGCCAATTCGAACGGATTGTACGACATGGCGGGTAATGTGGCCGAATGGACCAGTACGGTGTATACGGAAGCCGGGGTGCTCAGTATGAGTGACATGAACCCGGAGTTGAAATACAATGCCGCTAAGGAGGATCCTTACCGTCTGAAGAAGAAATCGGTGAGAGGCGGTTCCTGGAAAGATCCCGAAAGCATGATACGTTCCGCATGGCGGTCGTACGAATATCAGAACCAACCCCGTTGCTACGTGGGATTCCGTTGTGTGCGTTCGATGATAGGCGACACAAGCAAAAACAAACGAAAATAGGATTTACGATTATGGCAAGTAATAAAACAAATCTGATAGCCCGCTTGCAGCAATGGATGGATTCCGTGCCGGGGCAAACATTCTTGAATTACGCGTATAGCTGGGGTGCCGCTATTGTTATTTTGGGTACGTTGTTTAAGTTGACGCACATCGAAGGAGCCAATATCATGCTGTTCATCGGTATGGGTACGGAGGTATTTGTGTTCTTTATCTCGGGTTTCGACCGTCCTTTCGAAAAGGATGAAGACGAAGATCCGACCGAGGAAGATAGGGTCGTACAGCCGGGTGCGGTGCAGATGCCGCAATCTGTCGTTGTCGGGGGGACTGCCGGCGAAGGAGCGACGGGCGCAATGTTTGTCGGACAACCGGTGACGGCTGCCGTACCGGGAGGTATTTCGGCACAGGAACTGGCCGCACAGGCCGCTGGCGCACAGCAGATGCTGCAAACCGTGACGGCTGCCAATCAGGAAATGCTCAATGCCGCACAGGCTACGTATGCTCCCGAAGTGGAAGAAGCGCTGACGGCTTATGTGGATCAGTTGAAAGAACTGACCCGGGTGCTTGGGCAAGTGGCGGACAAGGCTGCCCGCATGACGCAGGATTCCGTGGAGATGGAAAATCTGAACCGTACGCTTACCGGTATCAACACCATTTACGAGATGCAGCTTAAGAGTGTCAGCATGCAGATCGGTACTATCGACCGTATCAACGATCAGACGAAGAAGCTGGCCGAACAGATCGAAGAATTGAACGGTGTATACGGGCGTATGATAAAAGCGTTGACGGTGAATATGAAGAATGCTTCGGCCGGTATCGGAGAATAACGGATACGGTGCGAAATAAGAACAGATAAGGAAGAAATCGATGGGAGTGAAGAAAAGAACCGTGTCGCCACGTCAGAAAATGATCAATCTGATGTATGTGGTGTTGATGGCCATGTTGGCTCTCAACGTGTCCTCTGATGTACTGAACGGTTTCTCGTTGGTGGACGAAAGTCTGAACCGTACGACGGAAAGCGCTTCGCAGGTGAACGACGCGATTTACAGCCAGTTCGAGGCGCAGATGAAAACCAATCCGGCCAAAGTGAAAGATTGGTTCGAGAAAGCCAGATATGTCAAGCAAATGTCAGATTCGCTATATGCGCTGGCTGAAGAACTCAAAGTGAGTATCGTGAAGAAAGCCGACGGAAAAGACGGCGATGTGGAGAACATACGGAACAAAGAAGACCTGGAAGCGGCTTCGGTGGTGATGCTGGCTCCGCGTGCAGGTAAGGGCGAACGGCTTTATCAGGCTATCAACAGCTATCGGGAGCGTATCGTGGACATGGTGGTGAGCGAAGAGCAACGCAAGATCATATCCGGTAATCTTAGTACCGAAGTCCCGGCCAAGGGAAAGGTATTGGGAAAGAACTGGCAGGAATACATGTTCGAGAATATGCCGGTGGCGGCTGCCGTTACCCTGCTTACCAAGTTGCAGAGCGATATTCGCTATGCGGAGGGAGAGGTGCTGCATTCGTTGGTGGCAAATATCGACGTAAAGGACATTCGTGTGAACCGGGTGAACGCTTACGTCATTCCCAATGCGCGGACGGTGGTGCAGGGAGGTAAATTCAGTGCACAGATCATCATGGCGGCGATAGATACGACCAACCGCCCCGTGATCTATGTGGGAGGAAAAGAGATCCGTTCGGAGCACGGTTTATATGAAACGGTGTGCAGCCGTACGGGCGATTTTACACTGGCCGGTTATATAGAGACGTTCGACGGACGCGGTGAGAAAGTGCGCCGTGATTTCTCGCAGAAGTATACGGTTGTGGCGCCTTCGGCAACGGTTTCGGCGGATATGATGAATGTGCTTTATGCCGGCTACAATAATCCTTTGAGTGTATCGGTACCGGGTGTTTCCGTGAACGATATTGCGGTGTCGATGACCGGGGGAACTTTACAGCCTGTGGGCGGAGGAAAATATATCGCACGGCCCGCCAATGTAGGGAAGGATGCCGTGATCACCGTTAGCGCCCGTACGGAGGGCCGCATGCAGCAGATGGGGCAGTTTGCCTTCCGTGTGCGCAAGTTACCGGATCCTACGGCTTTTATTGCATATAGTGACGGCAGCGGAGAAAATCATTTCCGAGGCGGCAAACTGGCGAAACAGGTATTGATGAACGCCGGCGGCATCGGAGCGTCTATCGACGACGGTCTGCTGAACATTGCTTTCCGGGTACAAGGTTTTGAAACGACTTTCTATGACAATATGGGGAATGCTGTTCCCGAGGTGTCGAACAGTGCCTCCTTTACCGACCGGCAGAAGAACCTGATCCGTTCCTTGAGCCGTGGCAAGCGTTTCTATGTGACGAATGTCAGGGCGATCGGTCCGGATGGCATCGAACGTAAGTTGTCGGGAGCGATGGAAGTGATCATCAATTAACGTGACCATAGAGTAAATCAGAACAAAATTAAATATTCGATAAGATGAAGCGTCTATTCCTATTTTTATTAGGTACATGCCTGTGGATGGCCGAAGCGGAAGCACAACCTGCCAAACGCAGGGTGCAACCCCGAAACAACGGGGCCGGCGTGCAGGCAAAAACGTCTGCCGAACGTGCCGATCTGCAGTTTCCTACGACGGCCGCGATGCCGGAGGATGTCGTGTGGCGCCGTGATATATATCGTCAGTTGGATCTGACGCTCGACAAGAACGCGCCGCTGTACTATCCGGTGGAACCGGTAGGCCGGCAGGTGAACCTGTTTACGTATGTGTTCCGGTTGCTGCTGACGGGCCGTATCGATGCTTATGCCTATCAACTGGACGGGAACGAATCCTTTGCGGCGAAAGACAAGGTGGACATAAAGGATATTATGGATCGCTACCATATTTATTACGAGGAAAAAGACGGAGGTTATGCTGTGACCAACAACGATATTCCTTCGGCGGAGGTGACGCGCTATTATTTGAAAGAAAGTATTTTCTTCGATCAGCGTACTTCCACTTTCCATACCCGGGTGACGGCTCTGTGCCCCGTGTTGATGCGTGGTGCCGATGACTTCGGTGGTGAAAGTACCCCATACCCTTTGTTCTGGCTTAAATACGAGGACGTGGCTTCTTATTTATCCAAGTTGCCGATGATGGGGAGCAATCTGAATAATGTGACAAATCTGACGGCCGATGACTATTTTACTTTGAACCGTTACGAAGGAAAGATTTACAAGACGAATAATCTGCAAGGCAAAGTCTTGGCCAACTATTGCAAAACGGATAGTGCTTTGGCCAAAGAGCAGCGTCGGATAGAGAAGCAGATTACCGATTTCGAAAAGAATATTTGGGCTGCCGGTCCTGAGGTGGCAAAGGATTCGCTGGATAGTGTGTCGGTGAAGAAAGACGATAAAGTGGCTCGCCGCAGCAAGCGTCGTGAACAGACGGAGACGTCGGCCCGTTCGCGCCGTTCCGCTACTGCTTCGCGTGCCGATAGCGGTAAGAAGCAAAAGACAAAAGGCGGTGGCGCATCGGCTCCTCGGGTTTCCGTACGTCGTCAGCGTCGTTGATCGAAATAATATCGCAGGGAAATGATGGTGATTTGATAAAAATGCCGTATTTTTGTGATACAAACGATTAAATAAGGAGAAACAAAGATGAAGAAGTTTTTTACCGTTGGACTGGTAGCGCTGCTGTCAGTGTTTACAGCAAACATTTCGGCGTATGCCGGAATATTTAAATGGGGTGTGGAAGCCGGTGCTAATTTCAGTAAGATGAAATTATCGAAAGATCTCATTGAATCGAGTAACCGGGCCGGTTGGTTTGCCGGTGTAAAAGGGCAAGTGACCCTTCCTATCATCGGTCTGGCGGTAGATGGTGCCGTTCTTTATTCACAGAAATACATGTCTATCTCCGACGGATATGAAGTGACCGGTGCGGAGGGCCAACCTGTATGGATTGAGACGACCAAGGATAAGACGATGCCCTATTTCGAGATTCCCGTAAATGTGAAGTACAATATCGGATTGAGCAGCCTGATTGGCGTATATCTGGCAACGGGACCGCAATGGAGTTGGTACATGGGAAGCAAGAAAATTTTCCTTAACCCGAATAATTTCGGAACGTTGAAAGAATCGAATTTCAGTTGGAACGTAGGGTTGGGCATTAACGCACTCAGTCATCTGCAAGTAGGCGTCACTTACAACATTCCGTTAGGCAACACCGGTGATGTGAAGAACACGTCGGTTTGGGGAAATGTAAGTAATATTGAATTGAAGAATAATACATGGCAAGTTCGTTTGGCCTATATGTTTTAACGTACCGTACAGTGCAGGAAGCCGTCCGTATGATTACGGGCGGTTTTTTTGTTGGCTGTTCCCGTGGAATATCGTATTTTTGTGTTGTTTTAATGCCGGCTGTTTATGGAGCTCTTCGTAGATGTTATATTACCCTTACCGCTTCCCGGAACGTTTACCTATGCACTTCCGTCGGAGATGGCGGAAGGAATGGTGCCCGGTTGTCGGGTGATTGTTCCGTTCGGAGCAAAAAAAATATATACGGCTGTGGTGATGCGCTTGCATTCCGACCGTCCTCAGGGTTATGCCGTGAAAGCCGTAATGGAAAGTCTGGATCAGGCGCCGGTGTTACTTCCCTGTCAGTTTCGTTTATGGGAGTGGATAGCCGATTATTATTTATGTACGTTGGGGGAGGTTTGTAAGGCTGCTTTGCCGTCGGGGTTGAAACTGGAAAGTGAGAGTATGGTGATGCGGAATGAGGATTTTGAGGCCGATACCGTACTCCCTGCTGCCGAACAGAATGTATTGGATATACTGGAAAGTCATACGGAGATGAGCATCGGTCGGTTGCAGCGCGAGAGCGGGATTCGAAATATTCTTGCTCCCGTCAGAACCTTGTTGGAACGCGGGGCTTTGCGTATGAAGGAAGAAGTGAAGCGCAGCTATCGTCCCAAAACCGTTTGTTGTGTGCGGCTGGCGGAAGGATGGTTGGATGAGGAACGGTTGAGCCGTCTGTTTGACGAATTGAAGCGTTCGCCCAAACAAGCCGTTTTGCTGGCTACTTATCTGGAACAGGCCGGTTCGGAAACCGCGTTACGGTTAAAAAACGACCGGTTGTTGCAGGAAGTCACTAAACAAGAACTTCTTCGTCGTTCCGGGGTTACTTCGGCAGTTTTCCACGCTTTGGCAAAACGCGGGCCTTTGGAAACCTATGAAAAAGAAACGGGCCGACTGCCTCGGGAAGTTCTTCCCTCTTTTCTCACACAAGTTATCCTCACTCCGGCACAACAGAAAGCGGCCGATGCCGTTCGTGAAGCCTTTCACACGCATCCCGTATGCCTGTTACACGGCGTAACGTCGAGCGGTAAGACCGAAATTTATATTCATTTGATTCAAGAGGTACTGGCACGCGGGGAACAGGTATTGTATCTGTTGCCCGAGATTGTGCTCACCACACAGCTAACCGATCGGTTGCAAAGAGTGTTCGGGAGCCGGCTAGGCATTTATCATTCCAAGTATCCCGATGCCGAGCGCGTGGAGATCTGGCAGAAACAACTCTCGAAAACGCCGTATGACATCATTGTCGGCGTACGTTCTTCCGTATTGCTCCCCTTTCAGCGTCTAGGGCTGGTTATCGTGGACGAGGAACACGAAAGTTCTTTTAAGCAGCAAGACCCTGCTCCCCGGTATCATGCCCGGAATGCCGCTATCATGCTGGCTGCGATGAACGGTGCGAAAACCCTGCTCGGCACAGCGACCCCTTCGTTGGAGAGCTACTACAATGCACAAAACGGTAAGTACGGACTGGTAACACTGACTACTCGTTTTAAGGATGTCCAATTGCCGGAAATAGAGATTGTGGATATTAAGGAATTGCACCGTAAGCGCCGTATGACCGGACCGTTCTCGCCACGCCTGCTTACGGAAATGAACCGGGCGCTGCAAGCGCATGAACAGATTATTCTGTTTCAGAATCGGCGCGGCTTTGCCCCGATGCTCGAATGCCGTGATTGCGGCTGGGTACCGAAATGCCAGCATTGTGATGTCAGTCTGACGTTTCATAAGGGGCTGAACCGGTTGACCTGCCACTATTGCGGGTACACCTGTCAGCTCCCCGTCCGCTGTCCTTCGTGCGGATGCACCGAACTCACCGGCAGAGGATTCGGTACGGAGAAGATAGAAGATGATCTCCGTCTTCTCTTTCCCGAAGCCCGTATAGCCCGTATGGACCTGGATACCACCCGTAGCCGATCGGCGTATGAGAAAATTCTGGATGATTTTCAGCAAGGACGTACGGATATATTGGTTGGAACGCAGATGGTGACGAAAGGACTGGATTTCGAACGCGTCAGCGTAGTGGGGATTCTGTATGCGGACACTATGCTGACTTTGCCCGATTTCCGCAGTTACGAGCGTGCTTTTCAGATGATGGCCCAAGTAGCCGGTCGTGCGGGGCGCAGACAGACGCGTGGCAGAGTGATTCTCCAAACCAAAAGTCCTGATTTGCCTGTGATCGGACAGGTGATGCAAAACGATTATAACGGGCTTTATACCCAGCAGTTGGAAGAGCGGCGTATGTTCTGTTTTCCGCCTTTCTGCAGGTTGGTCTACATGTATATAAAACATACGCGGGAGGAAGTGGCAGACCGGTTGGCACGAGAAGCTGCTATTTGTATGCGGCAATTGTTTGCGGATCGCGTATTGGGACCCGATATACCGCCTGTAGGTCGTATACAGGCATTGTATATCCGTAAAATCGTATTGAAAATAGAGCCGGAAGCCTCTTTGGCAAAAGTGCGGGATTGCCTGCGCCAGCTTCGTCAGCGGCTTTTGGCCGACGAGCGGTTCCGTTCGGCCCGTATTTATTTTGATGTAGACCCCGTTTGATTGTTCTGACTTTCCGGTTGTGCGACTGTTTCGTTCCCTTTTTTCAGTTCCGGGTAGCTGATACGTGTGTGGTATATAATCTTCAGTTTTTCCTTGAACACTTCTTTGGCGGTGTCTATATCGAGGAACGTAATGGGACACTTCGTGAATACTCCTTCCTGCACCTGTGAGTCGATGATTCGGTCAACCAGTGTGCTGATACTTTCTTCCGTGTATTCTTTCAGACTGCGGGAGGCGGCTTCTACGGCATCCGCCATCATAAGAATGGCCTGTTCCAGGGTTCTCGGGTTCGGTCCCGGATAGGTGAACAAACTTTTGTCTATCGGCTTGTCGGGGAACTGATTCTTGTACGAGATGTAAAAGTACTTTGTCAGACCGGTTCCGTGGTGCGTGCTTATGAAGTCCTTGATGATCGGCGGCAGGTTGTATCGGTCCGCCAGTGCCAGTCCGTCTTTTACATGGTTAATGATGATGCGTGCGCTGTCGGTAAACGATAAATTTGTGTGAGGGTTTACGCCGCTTTGGTTTTCGGTGAAGAACGCCGGATTGGCTGTCTTTCCTATATCATGATACAAGGCACCTGTACGTACCAGTTGACTTTTGGCTCCGATACGGTTGGCGACTTCGGCCGCCAGATTGGCCACTTGCATGGAGTGCTGGAAGGTTCCGGGAGCCACTTCCGACATCTTTTTCATGATCTCGTTGTTGATATTGGATAGCTCTACCAAGGTTACGTTGCTGGTGAAACCGGAAAGTTTTTCCAACAAAAACATGACGGGGTAAGCAAATAAAAGCAAAAGCCCGTTGATAAAGATGTAAATATAAGGATAAATGTCGATTCGGGACAGGGATTGTTCGTGAATCATATCCAGACTGAGGTAGAACAGCATGGCCGAAAGGGTGACGATCAGTGCCGATTTGAGCAATTGCGAACGTTGGGACAGTTCACGCAGGCTGTAGATGGCTGTCAGACCGGCCACCAACTGGGTGGAAACGAACTCGAAAGGATATTTAAGGGAGATGGCCGAAAGCATCACTGTGGCCGCATGGGTGATGAATGCCGTACGGGAATCCATGAACACCCGTATGAAGATGGGAGTCATGCAGTACGGTATCAGGTATACGCTCAACAGGTTGTGCTTGACGAAAAATACCGTGGCCAACGGAAAAATCACAACCATACTCAGCAACATCAGTATGCTCCGCCTGTTTTCCAGGTAATCGCTCCGAAACAAATGGAAATACAGAAACAGGCAAAGCGTGATAAGCGCGGTGTAAAGGCATTGTCCTGTCAGGGTGGTCAGGTTCTGAGTGGACATGTTTGTTTTCTTGCCCCTTTCCCGTTCGTACGACAGCAGAATGCTATAGGCCGTTTCATCTACGATTTCTCCTCTGTCGATGATCTTCTGCCCGCTGAATACCATACCTTTGGCATACGACAGGGAAGCAAATAAATCTTTTTGTTGCGTCTCCGATTTCTGTTTGTCGAATATGAGGTTCGGACTGATGTAATTGTTCAGGTTGCATTGTTGCAGCTTGAAGCGGTTGAATCGTGCCGTATCGGTTTCTTCAGTCAGGAATTTGTAAGCCGATTTGTGTGAAAACACCTGTGCGGTAGGGCGTACGACGGCTTCGTTGTCCGCGAATATCCGAACGAACGGTATGGTATCTTTCAGCAACAGGTTGTAGTCCGTGTTGTCCGCTATACCCCGGCGGTAGACGGCGTGCAGCTTTTCTTCGATGTGTCGGGCGTAGTAGGCCGGTACGATTTCGTGCAGTTTGTCCCGGAAGTCTTTCCTGAAGCGGGCTATCTGTGTTTCTTCCACCTCTTCGTTGATCTCGAAATACGGTTCGTAAAACTGCATGATGCTGTCGCGTTCCCGCCGGATGGTTGCTTCGCTTTTATAGATGGGAAAATCGAAAGTGGCGATGAGCTGGTTGTATCGCCAGGGCCGTCCCAAATCGAACTGATAGTGCGAATGTTCCTCGCGGGGCTGAAAATAGACCACAGCGGTGATGGCAATCAGTGCCATGCAGACGAGATAAAGCAAATTCTTTCCGGAAAGTTCTTTTTTATGGTTGTATCGGCTCATTTTCGTTGTCGGCTTCAAGTGTCATTTATGCGGGCGAAAATACGAAAAAAATACGGCTTGTTAGAAAAAAATATCGTAATTTTGCACAAAAGTCCAATATCATTATGTCTGAAAGAAGAGTAAGAGTCCGTTTTGCTCCAAGTCCGACCGGAGCTTTGCATATCGGCGGTGTACGGACTGCCTTGTACAATTACCTTTTTGCCCGTCAGCACGGCGGCGATTTGATTTTCCGTATAGAAGATACCGATTCCGGCCGTTTTGTCCCGGGGGCGGAAGAATACATTATAGAGTCGTTCCGATGGCTCGGCATTCCTTTTGACGAAGGTGTCAGTTTCGGCGGCGATCACGGTCCCTACCGTCAGTCGGAGCGTCGCGATATTTATAAGAAATACGTACAGCAGTTGTTGGATGCCGGCAAGGCCTATATCGCGTTTGATACGCCCGAAGAGCTGGATGCCAAGCGCAATGAAGTGAAGAATTTCCAATACGACGCTTCCACACGCGGAAGCATGCGTAATTCCCTGTCTTTGCCCGAAGAGGAAGTGAAACGTCTGCTTGCCGACGGTGTGCAGTATGTGGTTCGTTTTAAGATTGAGCCTGACGAGGACGTACACGTAGACGATCTTATTCGTGGTGATGTGGTGATTCATTCATCCGTGCTGGACGACAAGGTGCTGTACAAATCGGCCGACGAACTGCCCACTTATCATCTGGCCAACATTGTGGACGATCATCTGATGGAAGTAACCCATGTGATCCGTGGCGAAGAGTGGTTGCCTTCCGCTCCGTTGCACGTGCTGCTGTACCGTGCATTCGGTTGGGCCGACACGATGCCCCGTTTCGCCCATCTGCCTTTGTTGCTTAAGCCCGACGGGAAAGGCAAGCTGAGCAAACGCGACGGCGACCGGCTGGGATTCCCTGTCTTTCCGCTGGAATGGCACGATCCCAAGACGGGGGAGATTTCTTCCGGTTATCGCGAAAGCGGTTATCTGCCTGAGGCGGTGCTTAATTTTCTGGCTTTGCTGGGATGGAATCCGGGTACAGACCAGGAGATTATGAGTTTGGAAGAGATGGTGAAGCTTTTCGACATAACCAAGTGCAGTAAGGCCGGTGCCAAATTCGATTACGTGAAGGGAACCTGGTTCAATCACGAGTATATCCTGCAAAAGAGTGACGAAGAGATAGCCCGTCATTTCGACGTTATTCTCAAAGAGAACGGGTTTGACGAGCCTATGGAGCGTGTGATTACGGTAGTAGGGCTGATGAAGAGCCGCGTGAACTTTGTGAAGGAGCTGATGCCTTTGTGCCGTTTCTTCTTTGAGGCGCCGACCGTTTACGACGAGAAGACCGTGAAGAAACGCTGGAAAGAAGATTCCGCCGAACAGATGGCCCGCCTGGCCGATCTGCTGGAAGGGCTGGACGACTTCTCGCTGGAACATCAGGAGACCGTAGTGACCCGTTGGATAGAGGACAACGGGCTGCATCTGGGAAATATCATGAACGCCTGGCGTCTGACACTGGTGGGCGAGGGGAAAGGCCCTCACATGTTCGATATATCCGCTTTCCTGGGTAAGGACGAAACTTTGCGGCGTATGCGTCGTGCCATTGAAATTTTGAAGTAATGTACACACTGGCCATATACTTTTACATGCTGGCGGTCATTCTGGCCTCTCCGTTTCACAAGAAAGCCAGGATGCTGGTAAAAGGGCACTGGAACACGTTCCGCATTCTGCGCAAACAGATCCGGCGAGGCGAAAAATACGTATGGTTTCATGCGGCGTCGTTGGGAGAGTTTGAGCAAGGACGTCCTTTGATGGAGCGTTTGCGCAGCGAACATCCCGAATATAAGATCCTGCTGACTTTCTTTTCTCCTTCGGGGTATGAGGTGCGCAAGGATTATTCGGGAGCCGATGTGGTGTGCTACCTGCCTTTCGATACGCCGGGCAATGTACATAGTTTCTTCAGACTGGTGCACCCCTGTATGGCTTTCTTTATCAAGTATGAGTTCTGGCAGAATTTCCTGAAAGCCTGTCGCCGGCGGAATATTCCCGTATATAGCGTAAGCAGTATTTTTCGGGACGATCAGGTGTTTTTCCGTTGGTACGGTAAAGGATATGCCAAGGTGTTGCGGTGCATTACTCATTTCTTCGTACAGAACGAGACGTCGAAAAAACTGTTGGCCACCCGGGGGATTACGGCGGCTACGGTAGTGGGGGATACCCGTTTCGACCGCGTTATCGATATCTGCCGTCAGGCCAGGCCGTTAC